>DAIOWG010000006.1:0-25253 GCA_036758645.1 Dokdonella sp.
GCCTCAACCGCCTGCCGCTCGGCCATGCGTTGTCGCCGTTGTTCGCGCTCGCCGCGGCGGTCTGGCTGTTCGGCGTGGTCGGCTACCTCGGCGGCAGCGGCTTCCTCGCGGTGTATGTCGCGGGACTCGCGGTCGGCCATCGCGTCTCGTCGGGCCTTGGCAACCTGCTCGGCACGCTGGATGCGGCAACCTGGCTGTGCCAGATCGCGATGTTCCTCGTGCTCGGGCTGCTCGCCTCGCCGAGCCGGCTGTTCGATTTCCTGCTGCCCGCGCTCGGCGTCGCCGCCTTCCTGATGCTGGTCGGACGGCCGCTCGCGGTCCTGGTCTGCCTCGCGCCGCTGCGCCGCTTCGGCAAGCGCGAGATCGCGTTCATCTCGTGGATCGGGCTGCGCGGCGCGGTCGGCATCTTCCTCGCGTCGATCCCGATGCTCGCGCAATTGCCCGACGCGGCGCTGGTGTTCAACGTCGCGTTCGTGGTCGTGCTCGCCTCGCTGCTGGTCCAGGGCTGGACGCTCGGGCTCGCCGCGCGCGTGCTCGACGTCGCGCTGCCGCACCGCGAACGCGAAGTGCGACGCGTCGAGGTGAACCTGCCCGGCACGCTCACGCGCGAACTCGTCGGCTATCCGGTGTCGGCCGGCGCGCGCGTTCTCAGCGGTGCACCGCTGCCCGCGTGGGCGCCGCTGACGCTGGTCGTGCGCGACGGCGGGATCCTGCCGCGCGATGCCGATGCCGCGTTGCATGCGGGCGACTACGCCTACCTGCTGACGCCGCCGGATCGCCTGCACCGGCTCGACTGGCTGTTCCTGCCGCCGGAGGAGGCCGGCGCGGCCGAACGCGAGATGTTCGGCGAGTTCAGCTTCGATGCGAGCGTGCGCCTTGCCGACGTCAGCGGCTTCTACGGCCTGCCGGTGCGCCAGCGCGACGCGCCGCTCACGCTCGGCGAACACTTCGCGCGCCGCTACGAGCACACGATCGAGGTCGGCGACGAGGTTCGGCTGGGGCCGGTGACGCTGGTCGCGCGCGAACTCGGCGACGACGGCGTCGCGCGTGTCGGACTCAAGATCGCACGCGGCAGCGCGATCATGCGCCGTACCTGGCTCGGTACGCGCATGCTGCGCCTGTTCGGGCGCCACTGACGAACGCGCAGGCCGCGCGCCTTTGCGGGGCGGGCGCCGCTCAGCGACGGCGGTCGCCGTCCCACACTCGCGCGAGCGGATCGAACTCGACCACCTCGCGCCGCGATGCGCGCACGCCGAAACCGCAGACCGCGAGCGCGTCCTCGGCCAGCGGATCGAGGCCGAGTGCCTGCGAGATGTCGAGTTCGTTGATCGCCGCGGTCACGTAGGCCGCGAGCCCGAGTTCGGTCGCCGCGAGGTACAGGTCCTGCGAGACGTGCCCCGCTTCGAGCAGCAGCACGCGCCAGGCCTTGGCATGGTTGCGGTATTTCCAGAACAGGCGATCGAAGCGCGCGACGATCACGAGGTGCGCCTGCGCCGCGGCGAAGTAGTCCTGTCCCGCGACGAAGCGCGTCGCGAGCGCGAGCGCCGCGGGCGCATCGAGCGCTGCAATCGGCTCGAGCGCATGTGCGCTCGCGTGGTAGTGATGGAGCCCGGGTGCGAGCCCTTCGACCGCACGCACGAGCACGTAGGCCTCCAGCGCGTGCAGGCCGCCGCCGGAGGGATTGGCTTTCTTCAGCACGTGCACGCCGGGCAAGGCTTCGCTCGCGGCGTGGCAACCGAGCGCGCGTTGCAGCAGCGCATCGAAGTCGGCGCGCGAGAGCGTCGCGTGCGCGTCGAAGTTGCGGCAGGTCGTGCGCGCGCGCAACAACGCATCGAGCGGCGACGGCGGACTCGTCGCGAGCGCGAGGCGCGCGGCGGGCGCGACCCGCTCGGGCTGGTGCGTCGGCGGCGGACCGAACTCCCCGACGAGTTCGGCCAGCGTGCGGTCGCGTGGCACGCGCGCATCGTCGGCGACATCGGCCGCCGACCAGCGCGTGAACGCATGCGCGACCGCCGACAGTGGCTTCCAGTGCAACGCGCGCACCGCCTCGTCGCGCGCGCGCAGCGCCGCATGCGCCTCGTCGTCGCCGATCAGTAGGCCCTTCGCGAGCAGCCGTTCGAGCAGTTCGGGCGAGCCCACGCCCGCGAGTTCGTGCGCGCCCAGCCAAGGCGTCTCCCCGACGCGCCCGAGCACCGCGAGCTCGTCGTCGTCGAGCTCGACCTCGTGGCCGAGGTGCGGGGCGAGCGCGATCCAGCGACAGCGCGCGCGCACCGCACTGCCGCCCGCGAGCAGGCCCGCCACATCGAGGTCCAGCGTTTCGCGCGATTCGAACAGCACGATCGCGCAGCGGCGCATGCGCGGCAAGCGGTTCAAGCGGCGACTCCGTCGCTGCTGGAGTTGGACCCTCGCACGCCATATGCTTGGGCGCTACCGGATCCACCACGCGAAGGGAGAGGGCACATGGGCAAGGGCATCGCGACATCCGAACAATTGGACAAACTGCTGGACCGCCTCGGTTCCGACGATGCGTTCCGCGAGAAATTCCTCGGCGATCCGGCCTCCGCGCTGGCCGAACACGGCGTCGAGGTCGACCCTGCTTCGGTACCGGCGGTGCGCAACCTGCCGTCCAAGGACGAACTGCGTTCGCAACGCGACGCGATCAAGTCCAAGGTCGACGGCAAGCTCGGTATGGGCTGGTTCCTACTGAAGTAGTTCGGTGCGCAGACGGCGTGCCCGCTGCAGCAGCGGCGGGTCGCCTTCGGCGGGTTTCCACGCGGCGAGCAGACGATCCAGCGCCGCGATCGCCGCATCCTTGCGGCCAGCGCCGCGCTCGAGCTCGGCGATGTCGAGCAGCGATGCGTCGCTCGCGAGCAGGTTCGGCACCTGCCCCGCGAATTCGGCGAGGTACTCCGCGCTGGCCTGGCCTCGATGGTCGGCAAGCCAGCGCGCTGCCGCGAGTGCCTCGGCGGTTTTCCCCGCGGCGCGGTACGCGCGCACCAGCGCGACGCGCGCCTGGTAGTAGGCACGTTCGTCGAGCAATCCCTCGAGGCAACTGACCGCAGCGCCCGCGTCGCGCGCAATGCGCGATTCGCAGTCGGCGATGCGCCAGGGTTGTTCAAGGCTGTAGTAGCCGCTGTTCGCGGAGGTGCCGGCGAGCGCGCCGAGCGCGCGCTCGGCGACCTCGGTCGCACCGTTGCGCAGCGCAAGCATCGCGGCCAGTGCGAGATGCGTATGGCTGCCGAGGTCGTGGCTGGTGGCCGCCAGCTCGAGGCGAGCACGTTCGACTTCGACGTAGTCCGCGAGCCGGGTGCGCGCGTCCGGCTCTGCGGCCGCGAACGCAACCGCGAGGCGCGCGAGGCGTGCGCGCTGGCGCGTCGACTCGAGGTTCGCCCGCGCCGCGATGTCGGCCGCCGCGTCGGCCGCGCGCGCGGCCGATCCGAGCTGTCCGCGCACGACGTGCAGGGCGGTCGTACGCAATTGTTTCTCCGCCTCGAAATATGGAAACCCGTTGGTCGGCTCGTTCGCGAGGGCGGCCGCGACCGTGTCGAACTCGCGCGTCGCGATCGCGAGGTTGACCGGGTCGAGGTAGACCTGCGGCGTACCGACCTGGCGCGCGGTCAGGTAGCTCTTGCGCGCTTTCGCGTAGGCCTCCTGCGCGACCTCGATGTCGCCGAGGAACAGCCACGCATAGCCGCGGCGGGGATGCTGGCTTTTCGTCACCGTTTCGAACTGGCGCGTGGCCTGCGCGAGGTCGTTGTCGTACTGCCACAGCACCAGCGCGAGGTTCTGTGCGCCGGCGAGGTCGTCCGGATACAGCCGCGCGAACAGCGACCACTTCTCGCGCATCTGCGCCGGCGTCGTGAACAGCGCGGCGTAGCCCTCGGCGAGCAGGCGCTCGCGCACGCTGAGGCGCTTGGGGTCGCGCGTCGCGTGGTCGACCGCCTCGCGCGCCTTCGCCTTCTGCCCGGTCGCGTAATAGATGTTCGCCAGGCCGAGCCAGGCTTGCGCGAACGCGGGATCGAGGTGGATCGCCTGGTTGAACAGCGTGATCGCCTCGCCGCCCTTGCCCGCCGCGACCGCCTGCAGGCCGATCGAATAGGCCTTCAGCGCATCGAGGTCGCGCGTGGTCGCTTCAGCGAGCGGCGTGCTGGTTTCGCCGATGCTCGCCATCGATTCGCCGAGGCGGCCGCGCATCTTGCCGAGCAGTTCATCGATGCCGGGCAGTACCGATTCGCTGCCTGCACCGTCGACCGAATCGCTGTAGACCGAAGCCTGCGTGTGCGGATCGATGATCTCGGCGGTCACGCGCACGCGCCCGCCGACTTCGGCGATCGTCGGCAGCACCAACGCGCGCGCGCCTTCGCGCAGCGCGATTTCGGAGCCCGTCGCGCGATCGACCGTGGTCGCCGCGGGATCGCGTTCCATTCGTTGCAGCGCCGCGTTGATCTGCAGCTCCGGCACCACGTTGACGTAGCGGGACTGTTCGAGGCCGATGCGGAACGCGGCCTGCAGCGATTCATCGAACACCTGCTGGCCGGTCAGGTTCTTGAGGTCGCCGAGCACGACCCAGTCGCGCTGCGCGAACGCGATCGCGGGCGCGGGTCGCGTGAGGTACCACACCGGCAACGCCACCAGCAGCAGCAGCGCGAGCAACTCGATGCCGATCGCGACGGGCCGGCGCCAGACCGGCATTTCGCGATGCGCCTTGCCCGACCAGGTCGGCGCGCGCAGCGGCGCGAAGCCTTCCTCGCCGACCTCGAACACCGGCACGAGATCCGGCACGCCCTTGAAGCGGTAGCGTCCGTGCGTGCGCCAGCGCACGCGCGCGAGCGCCTCGCCGAGTTCACCCTGCGCGCGATGCGCGATGTCGTAGGCGGTGCCCGACAGCAGGATCTGGCGCGGCAGCGCGAGCCCCATCAGGCGCGCGGCGACCGGCTTCACGAGCCCTTCGACCTCGACCGGCTTGGCGCCGCGCTCGATGTCGCCCACCTCGTTGTCCCAGACCACGACGTCGCCGACATGCACGCCGATGCGTGCGGCGAGGTCGACCTGTTCCTGCCCGCCGAGTGCGGCGAGCTCGCGCTGGTAGGCCAGCGCGAACGCGACCGCCTGGATCGGTCGCTCGAAGATCAGCAGGAAGCCGTCGGTCTTGTCGATTTCCTTGCCGCCATGCGCGCGGATCAGGGCGCGCGCGAGTCGATCGTGCTTGCGGAACAGATCGGCCGCGCGCTGGTCGCCGAGTCGCTCGACCAGCGCGGTCGAGTCGACGAGGTCGCACAGCACCAGCGTGCGCAGCACCGAGGTCGGGCTGCCATCCGGTTTCGCGATCGCATTTGACGTGTCGGCAGTCACCGGCCGTACAACCCCCTGCCCCAGCCCCGCGCCATTCTGCGCCGTATGCGCGAGGCTCGCCAGTGGTGCGGCGCAGCGCGCGCGCTCAGGCAGCCGGCCATGCAACGCCGAGCGGATCGAATTCCACCTCGCGCCGTTCGGCGCCGCGCAAGCCGAACCCGCACACCGCGAGCGGTCCATGCTCGAGCGGATCGAGGTCGAATGCGTGTTCGATGTCGACCTCGTTGATCGCCGCGGTGATGAACGCGGCGAGCCCGAGTTCGGTCGCGGCGAGATACATCGCCTGCGACAGGTGCCCCACGTCGAGGATCAGCGCACGGTAGGCCTTGGCATGATTGCGGTACTTCCAGAAGTTGCGGCGGAAGCGGCTCGTCGGGATCACCATCACCGGCACGTCCACGAACCAGGCTTGCGCGGCGACGAAGCGGCGCGCGAGCGCGGCGGCGTCGGCCGCGGCGAGGCGGCGGATCGGCTCGAGCGCGTGCGCGACCGGATGGTAGTGGTACAGGCCGGGTTCCACGCCTTCCACGCGCTGCACCAGCAGGTAGGCCTCGGTCGCATGCAGGCCTCCGGCCGAGGGCACGCCCTTCTTCAGCAGCTGCACGCCGGGTGCGTAATCGTCGACCGTGCGTGCCCCGTAGGCGCGGTAGAGCACCGACGAGAACGCCTGGAGCTCCAGCACGTGCGCGCGATCGAAATTGCGGCAGGTCACGCGCCGATCGAGCAGTGCATCGAGCGGCGCGCGGTCGGCCGCGGGCAACGGCTGCCGCTGCTGCGCCGGCACGCGTTCGTGCACCGGGGGAGGTGCGGCGCCGAGCAGATCGAGCAGGCTGCCGGCCGCGAGTTCGGTGAATTCACGCTGCAAGGCTTCGGTGTCCACGCCGCTCCAGCGCGATGCGTAATGCATCGTCGCGGCGGTCGCGTGCCAGTGCGCGTCGCGCAGCGCATGGTCGCGCGTGTCGGCGTCGCTGCCTTCGCGCACGAGCAGCCCGCACTCGAGCAGGACCTCGAGATCGCTGCGTGCATGTTCGCGTTCGAGTTCGGCCAACTCGCACCAGCGCGAGGGCGACAGCCGCAGCAGTACCGCGGCCGCGTCGTGCGGCAACACGACTTCGCGCGCGAGGTGCGGCGCGATCGCGACCTGCTCGAGGAGGTGGCGCAAGCCGCTTCCGCCGCCGGCCACCAGCGCGAGATCGAGCGCGAGGCGCTCGCGCGGCTCGACCACGACGATGGCACAGCGACGCACGCGCATGGGCAGGCTCCGGAAGCGGCGTGCGAGCGTAGCATGCAGCTTGCGCGGCCCCGCCGCCGCCGCGACCGCCTGCGCGCGTGATGCTGTAGTCTTGCGCGGCACGGCGCGGAGTCAGGGGCAAGGCGCCTTCCGGTAGCCGATCGGGGCCGGACGCACGCCGTGCAATCCTGCTGTATCGAACCGCCCCCCTGGGTAGTCATGAGCAACCACCTGCTGCTGCCGAAGGAAACCGCGCTGCGGCGGCTCCGCAAGCGCGCCGACGACGACGCTTTCCGTTCCGCCTACGAGAGCAATCCGGTCGAGGCGTTGCGCACGATCGGCGTGCAGGAAGCGGTGCTGCAGGGCTTGCCGGCCGGGCATGCGGCATCGATGAAGCTCGCGCCGAAGGAGACGTTCCGCACTGCGCTGCAGCAGCTCGTCGACGACGCCGCGCAGGTGTGCATCTGCCAGACGCCGCCGCAGGTGAGCCTCTCGTTCGGGGCGCGCGCCGCTAAGACTTCGTTCGAAGCGCGCTGATTCGCTGCGCGAGCTTCGGATCGGCCTTGGCGCCGGGCCAGGCGGTTTCGAATGCGCGCAAGGCCGCGTTCGGGTCCTGCCCGAGCGCGTGCTGCAGCTCGGCCGCGCGCAGAAGCGCGAGCGTCGACTGCGCGATGTTGTAGGGGATCGTGACCGAGGTGCTGAACTCGGCGTAGGCGCGGCCGCGATGCGTCGAGAGCCACTGCGCGCGTGCGAGTGCCGCCTGCGGATTGCCCGCCGCCGCGTGCGCATCCATCAGCGCGACGTGCGCGAGCCAGGGCTCGCCGCCGTCGAGTATCGGCTCGATCAGCCGCACGGCCTCGCCCGGCCGGCCGTCCACGCGCGCGGCCTCCGCGCGCACGACGGTCGCGAGTCCGCCGAGCACGGGGTACTCCGCACCGGGGAACTGTGTCGCGACGCGTGCGGCCTGGTCACGCGCGAGCGCGGCGTCCCCGGCGCGTGCCACGAGCCAGGCGGCGAACAGCAGCTGCGCCGCGACAGCAGGCCGGTCCGCCTCGCTCACGCTGCCGAGCTCGGTGGAGAGCGCCGCCACCTGCGCGCGCAGGTCCGGAGCGGGTTCGCCGGGTGCGGCGACCAGCGTTCGCAGCGACAACACCATGCCGGCGAACTCGCGTGCGCGCGGGGTGCCGGCTCCGCTCTCGGTGCGCAGCGCACGATCGAACATGCGCCGCGCGTTCGCCCAGTCGCCGCGGTCGAACGCAATCGCGGCTTCGGCGAAATCGCGCTCGGCGTCGGCGCCCGGCGCGCCCGTCGATTGCACTTGCGCAAGCGTCGCGTCGACCTGCGCGAAGTCACGCCGCGCGGCGTCCACCAGCAGGTAATCGAGGTGCCAGGCGAAGCCCGCCGAACGCGCCGCCGCGAAGTGGCGTTCGGCTTCGACGTCGCGCTCGTTGCCGAGGTGCAGCATGCCGAGCAGCAGTTCGGTGGCCGCCACGCGCGCATTCGGCGGTGCCGCAGCATGTTCGGCAATGCGCACGATTTCGTCGTCGTAGCGGTTCGCGTACAGCCAGCCGAAATAGGCATGCAGAGCCGCGCCGGTCGGGAAGTCCGGGTACAGCGTCGAGAGCAGTTTCCACTTTTCCAGCGCAGCCCGCGGCGTGCCGCCGAGGCTCGCGTCCCAGGCGTCGACGTAGAGCTGGTCGCGCGAGGTCAGGCGGTCGCGCTGGCGCGCCGCGGTCCTGAGTTCGGCCAGCGCGCCCGCGCGCTCGTCGATTGCGAGCAGCGTGCGTGCGAGCCCGATGCGAGCGAGCGCGAAGTCGCCGTCGATCTGGAGCGCCTGCCGGTGCAGCGCGAGCGCATCCCGGTACTTGCGCACGCCATAGGCATCCTCGGCCAGCGTATAGGCGCGCAATGCATCGAGGTTCCCGGTGGTGACCTTCTCCAGCGGGAGCGACTCCTTCGACACCGTCGCGAGCGCCTCGCCGAGCCGCACGCGCAGCTTCTGGTTGACCCGGTCCAGCGACGGCAGCACGGAGGCCTCGCCGACGCCGTCTTCGGATTCGGAGTACACGGTCGCCTGCGTATGCGGATCGACGACTTCGGCGGTGATGCGCACGCGGCCGCCGATTTCGGCGATCGTCGGCAGGATCAGCGCGCGTGCGCCGTCGCGGATCGCGATCTCCGAACCGATCGCACGATCGATTCCGGTCGAGTCCGGATCGCGCTGCATGCGCTTGACGGTCTCGCGAGTCTTGAGCGCGGACAGCACGTTGACGTGGCGCGATTGCTCGAGGCCGATGCGGAACGCGGTCGCGAGCGAGTCGTCGAACACGGCTTCTCCGGTCAGGTTCGCAAGGTCGCCGACCACCACCCAGTCGCGTTGCGCGAACGCGATCGCCGGTTCGGGCTTGAGCAGGTACCAGGCCGGCAACGCGATCAGAAGGAACAATGCAGCGAGCTCGACCGCGAGCGAGGCCGGGCGGCGCCAGAACGGCACTTCGCGGTGTGCCTTGCCCGACCACGGCGGCGCCTTCAGCGGCGCGATGCCGTCCTCGCCGACCTCGAACACTGCGATCGGATCCGGGATGCCCTTGAAACGGTAGCGGCCGTACGTGCGCCAGCGCACGTGCTCGAGTTGCGCGCCGAGTTCGCCCTGCGCGCGGTGCGCGAGCGCGTGCGCGACGCCCGACAGCAGGATCTGGTTCGGCAGCGCGAGCTGCATCAGGCGCGAAGTGATCGGTTTGACCAGGCCTTCGACCTCGATCGGCTTGGCGCCCTTGGAGATGTCCTCGGGACTGTTGTCCCACGACACGATGTCGCCGACATGGATGCCGACACGCACGGCAAGCGCGCAACCCTCCTGCAGGTTGAGCTCACGCAGCGCGCGCAGGTACGCGAGGGCGAAGCCGACCGCCTGTACCGGGCGATCGAACATCAGCAGGAAGCCGTCGGTCTTGTCGATCTCGCGGCCACCGTGCAGCGGCAGCAGCGCACGCGCGACGCGGTCGTGGCGGCGCAGCAGTTCGGCGCCACGACGGTCGCCGAGACGCTGGACCAGCGCGGTCGAGTCGACCAGGTCGCACAGCACGAGCGTGCGCAGCAAGGCCGAGCCGGCGACCCCTGCACTGCTGGACATCGATGGTGCGAGTGCATTCATCCCTGGTCGCTTCCAGTGCCGGCCGATGCAGCCTGGCCGTGTCGGGACCGGCGGGTGGGCGACCGCGCCGGCGGTGACTCAGGCCACGCTGTGCAACGAACCGTGCGGCATCGCGTGCGGGGCCGCGAGGTGGTAGCCGTCGCCGCCGCGTCCCTTGCTTTCGTACAACGCGGCGTCGGCGTCGCTGTACCACACCGCCCAGTCCGCGGTTTCCGAACAGAGGCTGCCGCCGATGCTGACCGTCACCGACAAGCCTTCGTTGCAGCCACTGAACCGCAACGCGCGCACTGCACTGATGACCTGGGTCGCGCGTGCGCGCATTTCCTCCTCGCCCGTGACCTGCATCAGCAGCGCGAACTCGTCACCGCCGAGGCGGCACGGCACGTCGGACGAGGATGCCGCGTTCTGCACTTCCTCGGCGATCGCGCGCAACACCTGGTCGCCGACGAGGTGACCGCAACGGTCGTTGATCTGCTTGAAGCGGTCGAGGTCGACCAGCAGCAGCGCGAGCTCGGTACCGGGCAGGCGGTGTTCGGACAACCGCTCGAGGAACATGTAGAGGCCGCGCCGGTTGCACAGGCCCGACAGTTCGTCGGTCTGCACCAGGCGTTGCGCGGTCGACAGCTGCGTGCGGGTCTGGCGCAACGAATCGAGCGTGACCATCAGGTCCTCGTTGCGGCGCTTGAGGCTCTGGATCAGCTGCTGCTCGCTCGCGACGAGGTAGGAGAACGAGCGGCGCATGAACTGCGCGAGCAGGCGCGGTTCGCTCGCGATCAGTCCCTCGAACACTTCCTGGTCGATGATGCGCAGCTGCGCCGGCGTGAACGCGACCGCGTTCGCGACGCGCGTATGGCTGCCGATGAACAGGACGAGCTCGCCGAAGAACTCGCGCGGCCCGATGATCTTGTCGGGCAGGCCGTCGCCGAACTCGAGCTGCACTTCGCCCGATTCGACGATGAACATCGCGCGGCCCAGCTCGCCGCGGCGGAAGATGATGTCGCCGGGTTGGACCGAGCGGCTGGCACCGGCGCGTGCGAACAGCGCGGCTTCATCGTCGGAGAGGTGCCGAGGCAGCAGCGCCGGTGCCGGCGGAACTGCTGTCAGCGCGTGGGCGAGCTCGCTCGCCGAGCCTGGCTTGCCGCTGGACACTCGAACCTCCCCTCTGGGGCCCGACCGGATGGGCGATGGTACCCCAGTTCGCCCGCGGCGGGCAGCGCAAACCCCGGCGAGCTGCGCGAATTTCCCTTGTAGGCATGTAGGAAAATTGCCACAGGAGGAGCGGAACCGGCGAATGGCTTTCGACGTGTGCCGGGCGACACGAGGCGGGTCCACGGGGACCCGCACGTGGCTGCCCGCCCTTCGCTCGCCTCACGCCGCGCGCGTCGCCGCGAATTGTTCCTCTTCGGTCGAGCCCTTGAGCGCGACGGTCGAGGACTGCCCGCGCTGGATCGCCTGGGTCACCGCGTCGAAATATCCGGTGCCGACCTCGCGCTGGTGCTTGACCGCGGTGAAGCCGAGGTCGGCGGCCGCGAACTCCGCTTCCTGCAGTTCGACGAACGCGCTCATCTGGGTGCGCGCGTAACCATGCGCGAGCTTGAACATCGAGTAGTTCAACGCATGGAAGCCGGCCAGCGTGATGAACTGGAAGCGGTAGCCGTAGGCGGCGAGTTCGCGCTGGAAGCGCGCGATCGTCGCGTCGTCGAGGTTCTTCTTCCAGTTGAAGCTCGGGCTGCAGTTGTAGGCGAGCAGCTTGCCCGGGAACTTCGCATGGATCGCCTCGGCGAACGCGCGCGCGAACGCGAGGTCGGGCTTGCCGGTTTCGCACCAGACGAGGTCTGCGTGCGGGGCATATGCCAGTCCGCGGCTGATCGCCTGGTCGAGGCCGTTGCGCGTGCGGTAGAACCCCTCGACGGTGCGCTCGCCGGTGGTGAACGGCTGGTCGTTCGGATCGATGTCCGAGGTCAGCAGGTCGGCGGCTTCCGCATCGGTGCGCGCAACCACCAGCGTCGGCACGCCGCAGACGTCGGCCGCGAGACGCGCGGCGTCGAGCTTCTCGATCGCCTCGCGCGTCGGCACCAGCACCTTGCCACCCATGTGCCCGCACTTCTTGACGCTCGCGAGCTGGTCTTCGAAGTGGACCGCGGCGGCGCCTGCTTCGATCATCGCCTTCATGAGCTCGAATGCATTGAGCACGCCGCCGAATCCGGCTTCGGCATCGGCGACGATCGGCTGCAGGTAGTCGATGTGGTCGTCGCCCTCGGCGTGCGCGATCTGGTCCGCGCGCAGCAACGCGTTGTTGATGCGCTTGACCACCTGCGGCACCGAGTTGGCCGGGTACAGCGACTGGTCCGGGTACATCTCGCCCGCGATGTTGGCGTCCGCGGCGACTTGCCAACCCGACAGATAGATCGCCTTGAGCCCGGCCTTGACCTGCTGCATCGCCTGGTTGCCGGTCAGCGCGCCGAGTGCGTTGACGTAGGGCTCGCGCTGCAGCGCCGCCCAGAGCTTGTCGGCGCCGAGGCGCGCGAGCGAATGCTCGACGTGCACCGACCCGCGCAGGCGCACGACGTCGGCTGCGGTGTAGCCGCGCGTGATGCCGGCCCAGCGCGGATTGTCGGCCCAGTCGCGCTGGAGCTGTTCGGCGGTCGGGAGGGGCGTCGTCATGGCGGAACTCCTGGTTGGGGGCGGCAGGTGGTGGGCGGGTGGCGAGGGCCAGGGGTCAGGGTGGGGCTGCACCCTGACCTCATCCCTCGAGCAACGGGTACGCGGCGAGCGTCAGGAAGTCGGCGAGCGCCGGCGCGTGCGTGAGTGCGTCGAGCAACGCGACCGCGCCGTCGAGCCTGGCCTGACCCGGCATCGGCGTCGCGGAAAGCGCGGCACGCGCGTCGGCGAGCGCCGATTCGAACGTCGTGAAGTCGATCGGCGTGCCGTCGTCGAACCGCGCCGCGTGGTGCAGCCATTGCCACAGCTGAGCGCGCGAGATTTCCGCGGTGGCGGCGTCTTCCATCAGATGGTTGATCGGTACGCAGCCCTGGCCGTCGAGCCAGGCCGCGAGATACCGCAGGCAGATGATGACATTCGCGGCGAAGCCTTCGCGCGTGATCGTGCCGACGCTCGGCGCGAGCAGGCGCTCGCGGTCGGCGAGCACGTCCGCGCGCGCGACCCCGAGCTGGTTCCGACCCGGCATGTGCTCGTCGAACGCCGCGCGCGCCACTTGAACCAGCGCCGGATGCGCGACCCAGGTGCCGTCGTGGCCCGCGCGCACCTCGCGCAGCTTGTCGGCGCGCACCTTCGTGAGTGCAGCCTCGTTCGCGGCGGGGTCGTGGTTGATCGGGATCTGCGCGGCCATGCCGCCCATCGCGAACGCGCCGCGGCGATGGCAGGTTCGCACCAGCAGTTGCGAATACGCCTCGAGGAAGGGCACGCCCATCGTCACCTGCGCGCGCTCGGGCAGCACGCGATCCGGATGCGCTCGCAGTGTCTTGATGTAGGAAAAGATGTAATCCCAGCGACCGCAGTTGAGTCCGGTGATGCGCGTTCGCAGCGCGTGCAGGATCTCGTCCATCTCGAACACCGCGGGCAGCGTCTCGATCAGCACGGTCGCCTTGATCACGCCGCGCGGCAGCCCGAGTTCGTGCTCGGCGTGCGCCATCACCTCGTCCCACAGTGCCGCCTCGCGATGGCTTTCGAGCTTGGGCAGGTAGAAGTACGGCCCGCGATCGCGCTCGTGCAGGACGCGCGCGTTGTGGAACGCGAACAGGCCGAAGTCGAACAGCGCGCCCGCGATCGGCGCGCCATCGACCTCGAGGTGGCGCTCCGGCAGGTGCCAGCCGCGCGGGCGAACCATCAGCACGGCCGGATCCGCACCCACTTCGTAGCGCCGGCCCTGTTCCGATACATGCGCGATCGTCCCGGCCACCGCGTCGCGCAGGTTGAGCTGGCCGTCGAGCAGGTTCGCGAAGGTCGGCGCGGTCGAATCCTCGAAGTCGGCCATGAACACCTGCGCGCCGGAGTTCAGCGCATTGATGATCATCTTGCGGTCGACCGGCCCGGTGATCTCGACGCGCCGGTGCTGCAACGCGGCCGGGATCGGCGCGACCTGCCAATCCGATTCGCGCAGCGCGCGCGTCTCGGGAAGGAAGTCGGGCAGTGCGCCGGCATCGAATCCGGCCTGGCGTTCCGCGCGGCGCGCGAGCAGCGCACGCCGCGCGGGATCGAAGCGCCGGTGCAGGCCGGCGAGGAACGCGAGCGCCTCGGGAGCGAGCACGCCCGCATGGCTCGGCGCGAGTGGGCCGAGGACCTGTACCAGCGCGGGGATCGGCTGCGGGACGCTCATCGGCCACTCCGGGTCACGGGAGACCAGCCTAGGTGCGATCCACCCGCTTTGACAAAGCAAACGATTCAATGGAATCTATTGGGATTGTCAATACTGATCCAAGTATCCGCCACGCAACGAAAATGGCGCGGGTGGTCGGCTGAACCGGAGGCATCGATGGCGGCGCGAAAGGAGGCGAGGTCTCGAACCCGGCGTGTCGTCGCCGACCCCGGCGGCGAGCCCGCACGCTTCTACTACAAGGGCAGCCGCCTCAAGCAACTGCGCGCGTTCTGCATGATCGTCAAGCTCGGCACGCTGTCGCGCGCGGCCGAGGCGCTGTTCCTTTCGCAGCCTTCGATCAGCCTGCAGTTGCGCGCGCTCGAGCGCGAACTCGGCAGCGTTCTGATCGAGCGACGGCGACGCCGCGTCGCGCCGACGCGTGAAGGCCAGGCCCTGTACGAGCTTGCGCTGCCGCTGGTGGAGGGACTGGACGAGCTCGACCAGCGCTTCCGCGCGCTGCGCACCGGGCTCGCGGGTGGCGAACTCCATATCGCGGCAGGCACCTCGACGATCCAGTACCTGCTGCCGCCGTTCGTCGCCGCATTCCGCGCGCGCCATCCGGGCGTGAAGCTGCAGCTGCACAACGTGACCGGCAAGGACGGACTCGCGCTGTTGCGGTCGGACCAAGTCGATTTCGCGGTCGGCTCGATGCTCGACGTGCCCAACGACCTCAGCTACGAGCCGGTGCAGTCCTACGACCCGTTCCTGATCACGCCGCCCGACCACCCGCTCGCGCGGCTGAGCGAGCTGAAGCTCGAGGATCTGTCGCCGTACGGCCTGATCCTGCCGCCGCAACGGCTGACCACCTACCGCCTCGTCGACCTGATCTTCCAGCAGCGCAAGGTGCCGTTCCAGGTCGCGATCGAGGTCGGCGGCTGGGAAGTCATCAAGCAGTACGTCGCGCTCGGACTCGGCATCTCGATCGTGACGGGCATCTGCATCGACGAGGACGACCACGCGCGGCTCGCGGTGCGCAACATGGCCGCGTGGTTCCCGCAGCGCAGCTACGGCGTGGTCGTGCGCAAGGGCAAGTACCTCAGCAGCGAGGCGCGCGCATTCGTCGACCTGGTCCGGCCGGGCCTGTTCACGCGCCGCGACTGGTTCGAGCCCGGGCACTCCGAACGTTGACCGCCGCGCACACCGGCAAGACTCAGCGATACTGCCGCAGATAGCGCGTCGCGAAGCGCTGCTTGAGCCAGTGCATCGCGCGCATGCGCGGCAGCGTGAGCGTGCGCGTCCCGCCGCGGTACACGAGCATGCCCGCATCCAGCGTGTCGACGATGCAGACGAGTTCCGTCCTGAAGCCATGCGACGCGCTGCGGCCGCGCAGTTCCGCCGCGATGTTGCGTGCGACCGCGTCGGCCTGCAGGTCGGCCTGGTGCGCCTGCTTGGCCATCCACTCCGGACCCGGATAGCTGCCCGCGTCGCCGGCCACGTACACCTGGCGCAGGCCACGCACGCGGCCATGCTCGTCGGCCGCGACGAACCCACCCTCCGAGCGCGGCAGCTCGCTCGCGGCCAGCCATGCCGGCCCGGTCAGGCCGGGCATGAACAGGATCAGGTCCGCGGCGATCTCGCCGCCTTCGGTCACGACGCGGCCAGGCTCGAAACGCACGGGCTTGTGACCGAGCTGCGTATCGATGCCGAGTGCGTGCATGCGTTCCAGCAGCCTGCGCACCGCGGACGG
This sequence comes from Dokdonella sp., assembly GCA_036758645.1. Lineage (GTDB taxonomy): Bacteria > Pseudomonadota > Gammaproteobacteria > Xanthomonadales > Rhodanobacteraceae > Dokdonella_A. The sequence goes on from DAIOWG010000006.1 coordinate 15,800, forward strand.
GCCGAGGCGCTGGCCTGGCTGCGTGGAGGGATTGAAGAACACGAGCTTGAATGCGTCGCGTCTTCGCTGCCGACGCAGCAGGGTATCGATGCCGAACAGGAACTCGAACATCGGCCCGCCGCGCACCGCACCCGGCTCTTTCGGATTGCTCGCGAAGCCGACCGCGATGGTGCCGCCTTCCATCGCCGCGAGGCGGTCGCGGATGGCTTCGGCCGAGGCGATGCCTTCGCAGGGAATCAGCGCGTGCTCGATCCCCGGCAGCGCGCGCAGGGTGCGCGCGCCGGTCGCGATGACGAGCACGTCGTTCGCGAGTTCGCCCTTGTCGGTGACGACGCGCCGCCCGGCGTCCAGCACCTGCTGCACGCTGCCCTCGACCCAGTGCACGCGCATGCGCTCGAAGAACCCCGCCAGCGGCACGCGCAGATCCTCGCCGGTCGTCGCGCCCGACGGCACCCAGACCAGGCTCGGCAGGTAGACCAGCTCGCGTCGCGGCGACACCACGGTGATGTCGGCGTCGACGCGCAGTGCGCGCAGGCGACGGATCGTGGTGAGCGCGGCGAAGCCGCTGCCGAGGATCACGACCCGTGCGCGGCGCGCCGTCGCCGCGGCAGCTGGCGTCGCGCCCGTGGGGTCGATGCTCATGGCGCGGCTCCCTTGCCCGCGGCGGGCACGGCGAGGCGGAATCGACGCCTGGTCATGGCGCGACCTCCTTGCGACGGCGATGCAGCAGCAGGGCATAGTAGGCCAGCGGGATCACCACCAGCGTCAGCACCGTCGACACGAGGATGCCGAACACCAGCGAGATCGCGAGACCGTTGAAGATCGGATCGTCGAGGATGAAGAACGCGCCGGCCATCGCGGCGAGCGCAGTCAGCGCGATCGGTTGCGCGCGCACCGCACAGGCATCGATCACCGCGGCCTCGAGCGTCCGCCCGCGCAGGATCTCGTGGTTGATGAAGTCCACCAGCAGGATCGAGTTGCGCACGATGATGCCGGCGAGTGCGATCATGCCGATCATGCTGGTGGCGGTGAATTGCGCACCGAGCAGCGCGTGCCCGGGCATCACGCCGATCACCGTCAGCGGGATCGGAGCCATGATCACCAGCGGCACGAGGTAGTCGCGGAACCAGGCCACCACCAGCAGGTAGATCAGCAGCATGCCCGCGCCGTAGGCGATGCCCATGTCGCGGAACGTCTCGTAGGTGATCTGCCACTCGCCGTCCCACTTGATCGCGAACGCGGCGGGGTCGCCCGGTTGCGAGATGAAGTATTGCGCCAGTCGCTGGCCGTCGATCGACTGCTCCGATACCTGGGCGACGAGGTCGAACATCCCGTACAGCGGACTGTCGATGCGACTGCTTTCGTCGCCCATCACGTACGCGACCGGCAGCATGTCCTTGTGCATGATCGCATCGTCGCGGCGAGCGTGTTCCACCGCCACGAGTTCCGACAGCGGGACCAGTTGCCGATCGGCGCCGCGCACGCGCAGCGCGAGCACGCCGTCGAGCGTGGCCTGGTCCGCGACCGGCAGGCGCAAGCGGATCGGACGCGGGTACTTCGAACTGCCGTCGATCACGTAGGTGGCATCGAGGCCCGAGAGACCGGCCGCGATCGACTCGGTGATCGCCGACTGCGACACGCCCAGGCGCGCGGCGCGCACGCGGTCGATCGAGAGGATCTCGCGCGCGGCGTCGGCTTCGATGCTGGTGTCGACGTCGACGATGCCCTCGGTCGCGAGGAAGCGCTGTTCGAGCGCGAGACCGATCGCGCGCAGCCGGCCACGATCCGGGCCGTAGACCTCGGCCACGATCGGCGAGAGCACCGGTGGCCCGGGCGGCACTTCGACCACTTTCGCCGAAGCGCCGTGCCGGCGTCCGACCGCCTCCACCAGCGGGCGCAGCGCGACCGCGATCTGGTGGCTCTTGCGGGTGCGATCGTGCCGGTCGACGAGGTTGACCTGCAAATCTCCGACGTTGGCGCCGCTGCGCAGGTGGTACTGGCGCACGAGCCCGTTGAAGTTGATCGGCGCGGCGGTGCCCGCATAGCCCTGGTAGTGCAGCACCTCGGGGGTCGCGTCGAGCACCGCGGCCAGCTCGACCAGCAGCGCATTGGTGTCTTCGAGCGTGCGTCCTTCGGGCGGGTCGACCACGATCTGCAGCTCGGACTTGTTGTCGAACGGCAGCATCTTCATGACGACCAGCTGGAACAGCGCGAGACTCGCGGCCAGCGCGACGAGCACCGCCATCACCGCAAACAGGCCGCGGCGACGGCGGGTGCCGCGTTCGGCATCGAGGAACGGGCCGGTCACCTTTTCGAACAACCGGTGCAGTCTCGCCGCGAGGCTGCCGGCTGCGTGGCCATGCTCCGCGGTGTCGATCGCAGGGTCGCCCGCATGCCGCCGGAGCAGCTTCAGCGACAGCCACGGCGTGACCACGAGTGCGACCATCAGGGACAGCAGCATGCCGACCGAGGCGTTGACCGGGATCGGCCGCATGTAGGGGCCCATCAGGCCGGTCACGAAGGCCATCGGCATCAGCGCGGCGATCACGGTGAAGGTCGCGAGGATGGTCGGGCCGCCGACTTCGTCGACTGCGCGTGGAATCGCCTCGCGCAACGAGATGCCACCCCGCGCCATGTGCCGGTGGATGTTCTCCACCACCACGATCGCATCGTCGACGAGGATGCCGATCGAGAAGATCAATGCGAACAGTGAGACGCGATTCAGCGTGAAGCCCATCGCCCACGAAGCGAACAGCGTGAGGGACAGTGTCAGCACCACCGCCGTGCCGATCACGACCGCCTCGCGCCGGCCCAGCGCGAACAGCACCAGCAGCACCACCGAGAGCGTGGCGAATGCGAGCTTCTTGATCAGGGTCCAGGCCTTGTCGCTCGCGGTCAGGCCGTAGTCGCGCGTGGTCTCGACCCGGATGCCCTCGGGGATCAGCTGTCCGCGCAGCTCCTCGACGCGCCGCAACACCGCGCGCGTGATGTCCGACGCATTGCTGCCGGGCTTCTTCGCGATCGCGATCGTCACGGCAGGCGCGGTCCCGGTTTCGGGTCCATCGCGCCCGGGCGGTGCGCCATGCCAGACGTAGCTCGACGGTGCATCCGCGCTGTCGCTGATGCTGGCCACGTCCTGCAGCCGCACCGGCTGCCCGCCAGCGACGCCGAGCACGAGGTCGGCGATCGCGTCGCGATCGGCGAGGAACTGCCCCGAGGTCACCTGCACCACGCCGTCGACGCCGACGCGGTCACCGGCGTGGCGCGCAAGGTTCGCCGCACGCAGGGCGCTGGCCAGGTCGGCGACGGTGAGTTCGTGGCTCGCCAGCCGCGCGGGATCGAGCGTCACCAGCACCGCGCGCCCGGGCGCTCCGATGGTGGCCACCTCGCGCGTGCCGGGGATGCGCTTGAGTTCGGTTTCCAGCGTGTGCGCGACCTCTGCGAGGGCCTGCGCACCGCGTTGCGGATCATCCGTCCACAACGTCAGCGCCATCACCGGCACGTCGTCGATGCCCCTGGGCTTGACGATCGGTGCGCCGACGCCGAGGTCCGGCGGCATCCAGTCCTGGTTGCTGAACACCTTGTCGTACAGGCGCACCAGCGCGGGCTCGCGCTTCACGCCGACCTCGAACTCGACCGTCAGCACCGCGAGGCCCGGCCGGCTGGTCGAATAGGTGTGCTTGACGTCCTCGATCTCCGAAAGCTTCTGCTCGAGCGGATAGGCCACCATCTGCTCGACCTCGCGCGCATCGGCGCCCGGGAACGGCACGATCACGTTGGCCATCGTCACGTCGATCTGCGGTTCTTCCTCGCGCGGCGTGACCACCACCGCGACGAAGCCGAGCAGCAGGCCCAGCAACGCGAGGATCGGCGTCAGCGGATTGGCCTGGAACAGCGCCGCGATGCGGCCGGAGAGGCCGAGGCGCGTGGCGTGGCCGGTCGTTGCCATCTCAGGGCGCCGCGCGTGCCGCGACCAGCGCCTGGGCCGCGCCGATCGGGTCGGCGGCGATGGTTTCGCCGGGACGCAAGCCCGAGATCACCTGCACGTCCTCACCCGTGCGCTGGCCCAGCCGCAGCTGGCGCAGCGACAGGCGGCCGTCGACGAGCACGTACACCGCGTTGATCTCGCCGCGACGAACGAGTGCCGAAACCGGCACGTACGGGTAGGCCGCGCCGGCGAGCGCAGGGAACGCGACCTTCGCGGTCGTACCCGGCCGCGGTGCGGGGTCGAGCTGCGGCAGATGCACGCGCACCCTGACGGCGTGCGTGCCCGGGTCGGCGCTCGGGAACACGGTCACGTCCGTCGCCTCCACGCTGCGGGCGTCGGCGAACGTGATGTGCGCGAGCGGTTGCGCGAGCAATCTTTCGGCATCCGATTGCGGGATGCTGAGCTCGATGCGCAGTGCATCGGGCGAGAACACCGTCACCAGGGGCTGGTTGGTGACGACGCTCTCGCCGGGCTCCACATCGCGGCTGCCGACGATGCCGGCATAGGGTGCGCGAATCGTGGTGTAGGCGATTTGCTGGTCCGACTCGGCGAGCCGGGCGCGTGCGGCATCCCGCGCCGCGATCGCGGAATCGCGCATCATCCGCGACTGGTCGAGCTGCGCCATCGATACATGGTGCCGTTGCGACAGCTCGCGATGGCGGCGCCAGGTTGCGTCGGCTTCCGCCACCACGGCTTCGGCCGCGTGCAACTGCGCGCGCGCGGAATCGACGGCGGCCTGCTGCTCGATCGCGCTCAGGCGCACCAGCAGGTCGCCTGCAGCGACGCGGTCGTCCACGTCGTACCGCACTTCGGCGACGCGGCCGTGCGTCTGCGCCGACAGCGTGGCTTGCCGCACGGCTTCGATCACGCCCTCCCAGGCGCGACCGGCGCTGGCGTCGGCGGCGGGCACCACGTGCGTGTCGAGGCCCGCGATCGCGGACGCGGTCGCGGGTGCGGTCGCGGCTTGGCGCGCGTCGCCGCAGGCGGCCAGCGCACCGGCCAGCAGGCACGCGCCGGCGAAGCGGCCGATCCTGCCCGCGTTCGCGCGCATCAGGGCGCCTGCTTGAACGCGCAACCGTCGCGCAACCCGAACCTGCGCATCAGCATCGCGGCGGGACAGAACCCGGTGAAGGCCGACTGCAACAGGTTGGCCCCGACGAAAGCGGTCAGCCACAGCCACAGCGGCGAGACGAAGTGCGCGAGCAACAGGCTGACGAGGATCATCGAGCCGGCGAAGGCGAAGATGGCGCGATCGAGGTTCATGGCGGGATCTCCCTGTTTCGAGGTCGCGATTGCGGAGCATGCAGCCTCGCCCGGCTCGGCCGGCGCGGCCCGGTTGACCCAACATTAGCACTCCCTTATATTAGCGTCAACTTATTCAATCGGCGTCGGGATGCCGCACTGCGCGGACCGGTCGCGGGGTATTCGATGGAGCCGGCATGACGATCAACAAGACGAGTCGCACGTTCGACCTTTCGGCGATGCAAGCGCATGCGGGCGACGCGGCACTGCTGCTCAAGGCGCTGGCCAACGAGAAGCGCCTGCAGGTGCTGTGCCTGCTGGCCGAGTCGGAGCGGTCCGTCGGCGAGATCAACGAGTTGCTCGACCTCAGCCAGTCGGCGCTTTCACAGCACCTCGCCGTGCTGCGGGAGGAGAACCTCGTGCGCACGCGGCGGGTGGCGCAAACGATCTACTACTCGCTGGCGCCGGGTCCCGCCGGCGCAGTGATGAAGACGCTGCACGGGATCTACTGCGGGCGACCGGGAGCGCGGGCGACCAAGCGCACGCCGGCGCGCGCGGCTCAGCTCAAAGGCGCGAGCTGATCGCGGCCACGCAGGCGTCGCAGCAGACCGGCGATGAAGCGCGCGAGCTTGGGCAGCAGCCAGGCGAGAAGCAGCAGGAACAGCACGAGCAGCACGAGGAACACGGCCGGATGCGCGATCGCGAGCCAGAGGCCGCCCAGTACGAGGCCGTCCTCGCCGAGGCTCGCGCTCCAGTTCGAGAACGGCTCGGGCGAGGTGTTGATCGCCGCACGGCTGCCACTCTTGGCGAAGTGCGTACCGCTGGTGACGAGGCCGCCGGCGATCGCGGCAGCGAGCTGAGCGGCCGGCGTCGCATCGCCCATCGCCCCCCAGGCGAGCAGCGCGCCCGCGGGGATGCGGATGAACGTGTGCAGGGCGTCCCAGAGCGAGTCGAACGCCGGGATCTTGTCGGCGAGGAATTCGCCGATCGCCATCACCGCGGCCGCCGACAGCACCCAGGTGTGCTGCACCAGCGCGAGCGACTCAGGCAGTTCGAGCCAGCCCTGGCGCGCGAGCAGGCCGACCACGAGGATCGTCACGTAGAGGCGAATGCCGCTGGCCCAGGCGAGGCCGCCCGCGAGCGCGAGTTGAGACAACGATTCCATCCGCCCTCCGCTCCTGAATGCCCGCCACGACCGGCGCCGATCCGCCGACCGGCGGTGACGCGGCCGATGCGCGATTCTGCTAGCGTGGCAGCCTTCGCACGCCTGCCACGCGCTCGGGGTTTGCCATGGCCCGCTGGATCCTGTTCGGCCTGACGATACTCGGTTTCGCCATCGTGTTCACGACGCGCAGTTCGGGGCTGCTGCTGCTCGGGATCCTGCTCGGACTCGGCGGCTTCGTCGGCTTCGTGTTCGCACTCGCGGCCGATCGCGTTTCGGCCAGCGCGCGCCCCGAGGCGACGATGGCCTCGATCGACGACCTGCATGCGTTGCGACGCCGCATGCCGGCGCGTCCGACGCCGGGAGCGCCGCTGCCGCCGAAGCCGCCGGTCGATCCATCCGCCTGAGCCTCCACCCGCGCGCGGCGCGCCGCATTCCTGAACCAATCCCGCTTCTTCGCCGCGCCGCCGCATGCGCGTTCAGCCAGCGCGGCGCAGAATCGCCGGGTCGCATTGCGCGACGTCCTTGAGGGAGGAGCGGCGTGACTATCGAATCGATCATCATTTTCCTGATCGTGGGTGCGGTGGCAGGGTGGCTCGCGGGCCAGATCGTCAAGGGCCACGGCTTCGGACTCGTCGGCAACATCGTGGTCGGCATCGTCGGCGCGTTCCTCGCCGGCTTCCTGCTGCCGATGCTCGGCTTCGCGATTGGCGGTGGCATCGTTGCAGCCATCATCAATGCGTTGATCGGAGCCGTGATCCTGCTGGTGCTGATCGGCCTGTTCAAGCGCGCCGCCTGACACTCTGCGCGGCACGCATGGAAAAAGGGCCGGATCGCACGATCCGGCCCTTTTTCGTTTCATCGACGCCGCGAAGCAGGGAGGTTACTTCGAGATGTCGACATCCTTGGTTTCACGCAGGAACAGCGTGCCGATCACCAGCGTCATCACCGCGATCACGATCGGGTACCAGAGGCCGGAGTAGATGTTGCCGGTGAGCGCGACCAGCGCGAACGCCGTGGTCGGCAGGAACCCGCCGAACCAGCCGTTGCCGATGTGATACGGCAGGCTCATCGAGGTGTAGCGGATGCGCGTCGGGAACAATTCCACCAGCCATGCCGCGATCGGTCCATACACCATCGTCACGTACAGCACCAGGATCGACAGCAACAGGATCAGCATCGGGTAGTTGATGCGCGCGGGATCGGCCTTTTCGGGATAGCCCGCGGTCGTCAGCGCCTGCTTGAGGCTGGCGTTGAACGCATCCGAGTCGGCCTTGAACTTCGCCGCGTCGAGCCCGCTGCCTTCGAATGACGCGACTTCGGTCGCGCCGACCTTGACCGATGCGACCGTTCCGGACGCCGCTGCCTGGTTCGAGTACGGCACGCCGCCCTTGGCGAGTGCGGACTTCACGATGTCGCACGAGGTCGTGAACTTGCTGGTGCCGACCGGGTTGAACTGGAAGCTGCAGGTAGCGGGGTCCGCGGTCACGACCACCGGGCTGGTCGCGGCCGCGGTCGCGATCGCGGGATTGCCGTAGTGCGTGAGTGCCTTGAAGATCGGGAAGTAGGTCAGAGCCGCGAGCAGACAGCCGAGCATGATGATCGGCTTGCGCCCGATCTTGTCCGACAGCGCACCGAACACGACGAAGAACGGCGTGCCGATCAGCAGCGCCGCGGCGATCAGCAGGTTCGCGGTGAACGCCTCGATCTTCAGGGTCTGGGTCAGGAAGAACAGGCTGTAGAACTGGCCCGCGTACCAGACCACGGCCTGGCCCGCGGTCGCGCCGAACAGGGCCAGCAGCACGATCTTGCCGTTCGACCAGTTACCGAAGGATTCGGTCAGCGGTGCCTTCGACGCACGCCCCTCGGCCTTCATCTGCTGGAACAGCGGCGACTCGTTGAGCTGCAGGCGGATGTAGACCGAGATGCCGAGCAGCAGGGCCGAGATCAGGAACGGGATGCGCCAGCCCCAGGTGTCGAACTCGGCGCCGAGGAACTTGCGGCAGAGCAGGATCACGATCAGCGACAGGAACAGGCCGAACGTCGCGGTGATCTGGATGAAGCTCGTGTAGAGGCCGCGCTTGCCGGGCGGTGCGTGCTCGGCGACATAGGTGGCCGCGCCCCCGTACTCGCCGCCGAGCGCGAGGCCCTGCAACAGGCGCAACACGATCAGCGCGATCGGCGCAGCGACGCCGATCGAGGCGTAGGTCGGCAACAGGCCGACCAGGAACGTCGACAGGCCCATGATCACGATCGTGATCAGGAACGTGTACTTGCGCCCGATCAGGTCGCCGAGCCGACCGAAGAAGATCGCGCCGAACGGTCGCACCGCGAAGCCCGCCGCGAACGCGAGCAGCGCGAAGATGAAGCCGCTGGTCGGATTGAGGGCCGAGAAGAACTGCTTGGCGATGATCGCCGCGAGCGACCCGTACAGGTAGAAGTCGTACCACTCGAATACGGTGCCGACGCTCGAGGCGATGATGACGCGCTTGTGGCCCGTCGTCAGCGGAGCGCCAGAAGGCGGTGAGGCGGTGGTGGTTGCCATCGGTGCTCTCCTAGAACGAGTACTTGGTGGTGAACTGCAGGCGCGTGAGGTCGCCGTCGCGCCCGTCCTCGAGCTCGCGCTGGCCGAACATCAGCTCGGCGCCGATGTCGAGCTTCGGATACGGCGAATACAGCAGGTTCGCGCGCCAGCTCTGCACGTTCTTCGTCACGCCACCTCCGGTGAGCGCGTCGTCGTTGTCGTACTGGCTGCGCGCATACACGAGGTTCGATCGCAGCTTCGGCGTGAACGCGTGGCGCCAGCCGACGAAGCCCGCGAGGCCACCGAGCGAATCGAGATCGCCATCGGCGTCGAGCATGCTGTCGCCGGTGACGCCGAGGCCGACGTAGCGGCTGAAGCCGCTGCCGACCGTGACCTGGTAGCGCAAGTCGTCGCTCGCGCCCATCACCCACTTGCCGCCGACCGTGAGGGCGCCGGCGAAGCTGCTGTCGTCGATCGCGGCGGCGTCGGCGGTCGCGTTGCGGTCGATGCGCAGCTCGCGCAGCAGGCCGCCGATGCC
>DAIOWG010000007.1:0-25059 GCA_036758645.1 Dokdonella sp.
GCGCGTGCGCAGCGTCGCGTGGCTGCGCGACGCGCCGCACATCAAGCACGTCGGCAGCTTCGGGCAGTTCCTGCAGAAGCGGCGGGCGCAGGCCGCGGGATTCGACGATGCGCTGTTCGTCGATGCCGGCGGGGCGGTTGCCGAGGCTTCGATCTGGAACGTCGGTTTCTTCGACGGCACGGGTTTCGTATGGCCGGATGCACCCGCGCTCGCCGGGGTCTCGATGCAGCTGTTGAAGGCCGGGCTCGCCGCGAACGGCGTCTCCTGCGCGACGCGTCGGGTCGAGCTGGCCGAGGTCGCGGGCTTCCGCGGCGCGTTCCTGACCAACTCCGCGCACGCCGTGCTGCCGCTCGCGTCGATCGACGATGTCCGTGTCGGCATCGAGGCGGACTGGATCGCGCTGCTTGAAGCGGCACTCGCGCGACATCCCTGGCAGCCGGTCTGAACCGTGGCGCCGGCTGCCGATCGCGCGCGCGGCGCCCGCTTCGCGGCACTCGTCAGGGGGCTTGCGTGCGCGCACCGTGCTGCCGCTACACTCTGGTGACGGCGCAGCCGGTTCGGGAGGGGCGATGCGCAGCTGGGCGTTGTGCGTGATCCTGTGGGCCACCGCGCCGGCTGCCGCTGCGGTGCTCGAAGGCCAGGTCGCCCTGGTCGTCGACGGCAAGCCGTTGCGCGCCGAGGAAGCGGCCGAGGCGGTCGTGTACTTCCGGCCGGCGGCGACGCCGCGGCTGAAACCTCCGGCGCAGCCGTTCGAGATGCGCACTTCGCGCAAGCGCTTCGAGCCGCGCATCCTGCCGATCGTCGCGGGCAGCAAGGTCAGCTTCCCGAACCAGGACCCGATCCTGCACAACGCGTTTTCGACCTCCAAGGGCAACACCTTCGACGTCGGGCTGTATGGCGCCGGCGAGGAACACACGGTCGACTTTCCGCGGGCGGGCTACGTGCGCGTCTATTGCAATGTGCACCACTCGATGGTCGGCCACATCCTCGTGCTCGACACGCCGCACTTCACGCGTCCATCCAGCGACGGTCGCTTCCGCCTCACGGACGTCCCGGCGGGGCCGGGGGATCTGGTCGTCTGGCACGATCGCGCGACGCCATGGCAGGCGCGCGTCGAAGCGGGTCGCCAGTCCGCGCTCGACGTGCGACTCGACCTGCGCTTCAAACGCATTCCGGCGCACATGAACAAGTTCGGCAAACCCTACGGGCGCGGCCATGATGGCGGTTACTGAAACCGGCCGGTTCCAGCGCGGCTACGCGCTTCCGCTCGCGCTGCGCCTGTTCCTCGGCATCGCGCTGCTGATCGTGTTCGCGATCGTGGCGGCGGTCGTGCTGACCCAGGTGCAGGGCCGGCGCATCGCCGACCGTGCGGTCGGCAAGGCGCTCGACACCAGCGCAGGCGTGCAGCGCGAGTTCGCGCAGCGTCGCCTCGAGCAGGTGCAGATGGCCGCACGACTGATCGCAGCGGACGCGGATTTCGTCAAGTACATCGGCGACGCAGGCAGCAGCGAAACCTTGCCCGGGCTCGGCGACGCGGGTGCCCCCGACACGGGGTCGATGCGCGACCTGCTCGGCGAGCGTGCGCGCGAGTTCGCACTCGATCTCGCGGTGCTGCTCGATGCCGGCGGCAACGTGCTCGCGAGCAGCGACGAAGCCGAAGCGTTCGAGCGCTCGATGGCCGACGACCCGCTGGTCGCGGCGGCGCTGCGCGACACCGCGCCGTTCAGTGGCTACTGGCGCCAGGGCGACCGCCTGCTGCAGGCCGCGGTGGTGCCGCTCGCGCAGCGGCAGGACCTCGTCGGTTTCCTGCTCGTCGCGCTCGACGTGGACGATTCGCTCGCATCCTCGATCGCGCAGGTTGCCGGCGCCGATGTCGCTTACTGGCTGCCCGGAGAGGGCGGGCCGCGGCTGGTCGCGAGTTCGCTGGAAGGAAACGTCGCGGAGCAGCTCAAGCGCGCGGTCGCGCCCGCCGGAATGACCGCCGGGGATCGCCCGCTCGCACTCGCGGGCGAGGACTGGGTCGCGCGCTTCGCGCCGACGGCTGCAGTGGCGGAACCCGCACTCGGCACCGTCGGCGTACTCGCCTCGAGCGACCAGATCACCGCCGACTACCGCGCGCTGCTCAACGGCGTGGTGCTCGCGGGGCTCGCTTCGCTGGTGATCGCGTTGCTGCTGTCGCTGCTGCTTGCGCGGCGCGTGTTGAAACCGGTCGGCGTAATGGCCGAGGCAGCCGCAGCCGCGGCGGCAGGCGATTACGGTCGCCGCATCGATTCGGGCGACAGCGGCGAACTCGGACAGCTCGCGCGCGCGTTCGATTCGCTGCTGTCGGACCTGCGCGAGAAGAGCGACATGGAAGGCTACGTCGGGCACCTCGCGCGCTTCCTGCCCGAGCCTGCCGCGGAAGCCGCGACCGAAGCACCACGGTCGGTATCCGCTGCCGAAGCGCCACGGCGCCAGACGCTTGCGGTACTCGGCATCGAGTTCCGCCAGATGCTCGGCGCCGCCGATGCAGCGCTGCCCGCGGCGGACGCCGCCGCAGTCGTCGAGCGCGCACAGGCGCTGTTGCAGTCGGTCGCGTCCGCGCAAGGCGCGCAGGTGTCGCCGTTCGGCGCGGCGCGCTGGCGGCTCGTGTTCGAGGGCGCTGAGCGATTGCGCGACGCGACCGCGGCCTGGGCGAGCGTGCTGCATGAATGCGCGCGCTGCGGCATCGTCAAACCCGCCGGTGCGCTAGCCGATGGCGAACTGCTGTGCACCAGCGTCGGCGATGACGTCGCGCGCGTCGGGCTGGTGCTCGGCCCGGCGACCGCGCAGATCGACCGGCTGCTCGCGGACGCCGTGCCGGGACAGTTGCTGCTCGCGCGCAGCGCGGGCGATGCACTCGCGGCGAGCCTGCCCGCAGGTGCGCTCGGCGCGGCGCAGGGGGCCTACAGCGGCAAGCGCTACTACGCGCTCGCCACGTCGGCGCTGCCGCCGCCGGTCGCCGCGCAGACCACGCGCGTGCGCCCGGTCGAAGCGCGACGCGGAAGCGACCGGCTCGCCTCCGGCGCACTGCTCGGGGGTCGCTACCGCGTCATCTCCGAACTCGGCGCGGGCGGCATGGGCGTGGTCTACAAGGCGCACGACCTCGAACTCGACGACATCGTCGCATTGAAGATGCTGCGCCCGGGCGTGCTGGTCGACACCGTGCAGCTCGAGCGCCTCAAGAGCGAGATCAAGCTCGCGCGACGCATCACGCATCCGAACGTGCTGCGCACCTTCGATTTCGGCGAGGCGGACGGGCGTTCGTGGATCTCGATGGAGTACGTGCGCGGCCTGACCCTGCGCTACCTGCTCGGCGAGACCCGGCGCGTGCCGTACTCGGCGGCGTTGCGCATCGCGCGGCAGCTGTCGGCCGGACTCGCGGCCGCGCACGCGGTCGGGGTCCTGCACCGCGACATCAAGCCCGAGAACCTGATCCTCGAAGCGAACGGCAACGCCAAGCTCATGGACTTCGGCATCGCGCGGCCGGTGCGGCGCGACGGCCAGGGACATACCGAGCCGGGTACCTTCGTCGGGACGCCGAATTACTGCGCGCCCGAGCAGCTGCTCGGGGACGACGTCGACGAGCGCGGCGACCTGTACGCCTGCGGTGTCGTCATGAGCGAGATGTTCTGCGGCGGACTGCCGTACCCCGGAGGCAGCACGATGGAAATCTACCAGGCGCAGATGCGCAACGAACCGGTGCGGCCCTCGCAATTGTGGCCGGAGATGCCGCCCGAACTCGAGGCGGTGATCCTGCGCTGCCTGCGCTGCAACCGCGACGAACGGTATGCTTCGGCGCAGGACCTGCACCTCGCGCTGACGGCGCTGCGCGCATGAAACGCGCGACCACGCTCGGCTCGGGCCTGGTGATCGCATTGCTGCTCGGCAGCGGGCAGGCCAGCGCCCAGGACGCGATCCTCGACGCATCCGCGGATGCCGACTCCAATGCCGGCATCGCGTGGTTCGGCGAGGCCTGGGTCGGCTACGACCAGGTCGAGGGATTGCCGGGCGGGCGCGAGGATTTCGATCGCTGGCGCTCGCGACTGCGCATCGGCGGCAACTGGAGCCCGACGCCCGCGTGGGAACTCACGGGTTCCTTGCGGCTCGCGCTCGGCAGCGACCACAACCGCGACAATCGTCGCAACAACGACAACGAGCGCAGCGACGGGATCGGCCTCGACCGCCTGTCCGTGCGCTGGCATGCAGGAGAAGCGACGAGCGTGCTGCTGGGCAAGGCGCCACTCGCGCTCGAGCTCTCGCCGATGGTGTGGGATCCGGACCTGCGCCCTGCAGGCGCGATGATCGAGCACTCGATCGCGCTCGGCGACTACGATCGACTGCAGCTCGGCGCGGGCTGGCTCGCCGGCCAGGCACTGTACGGCGACCAATCGCGCATTGCTGCCGCGCAACTTGCGTGGCGCTGGCGCGAGGGCGCACCCACCAGCGCCGCGATCCTCCTCGGTTACCTCGGCTTCTCGCATCTGGACGAGCTTGCGCGCCAGGGACTTGCGCGCACCAACTCGATCGCGGCCGGGCGCCTCGTCGAAGACTACCTCCTGCTCGACCTGCAGTTGGTCGGTCGCAGCGGTTCCGCGCGATGGCCGATCGAAGCGCGACTGGATGTCGTGCACAACCTCGGCGCCGACGACCAGCGCAATGGCGTGCGCGCGAGCCTGCGTGCAGGCGATGCGATGCGAGCGCGTGCATGGGAGTTCGGCTATGCCTACCAGGACATCGAGCGTGACGCGGTGATGGCCGCGTTCAACTCCGATGACTGGTGGTTCCACAGCGCGACGCACGGCCACATGATCTGGACGGGCTACGGGCTCGACGACAGCTGGAGCCTGCGCGTGTCGGGTTTCCACGAGCGCCGTGATGGCCTCGACGACGACACCGATCGGCTGCGCGTGGACCTGCTCGCGCGCTGGTGAGATCCGGGCGCAGGCGCGAGGACTCGCCGGCGGAGCGCAGCGGGGCAGGGCGGCTGCGCTCGCGGGTGAACGCGCGCGGACGCGGTGCGCGTCAGGCGTCTCGCGCGCGTCTCAGCTTGCATGTTCGCGCAAGCGCTCGATCAGCGCCATTGCGGCGGCAGGATTGCGCACCTTCGCGGCTCCGATGAAGTAGACGAAGACGTCGCGTGCGCGTTGCGGGGCCGCGACGGTGGTGACGTGCGCCAGTTCGGCGGGATCGCCGCCGCGTGCCCACGCCTGCGCGCGCGTGGTCCATGCATCGAGCACGGCCGGCGCGTAGCCGGCCGGGCGTTCGGTTTCGCTGTGCATGAGGCGCGCGTAGACGAAGTCCGCGCTGAGGTCGGCGATCGACGGATATTTCGGTGACTGCGCGTGGACGATCGCGGCCCCGCGACTGCGCATGAGCTCGACGAAGGCCGCGCAGGCGAAGCTGTCGTGGCGAACCTCGATCGCGTGGCGCAGTGGCTCCCCTTCGAGCTCGGCCGGCAGCAGGTCGAGGAAGCGCGCGACGTCGTCCGCGTCGAACACCTTGTGTTCGGGCAGCTGCCAGTTGATCGGACCGAGCCGGTCACCGAGTTCGGCGATTCCGCCCTGCACGAATGCCGAGATCGCACGACCGGCATCGGCGAGAACGCGACGATCGGTCGCGTAGCGCGGCGCCTTCAACGAGAACACGAAGCCATCCGGGGTTTCGCTGCGCCACTTGGCGTAGGTCGCGGGCTTCTGCGCGCGGTAGAAGGTTCCATTGACCTCGATCGTGGTCAGGTGGCGGCTCGCGTACTCGAGCTCGAGCCTCTGCACGAGCGCATCGGGATAGAAGGTGCCGCGCCAGGGTTCGTAGGTCCAGCCACCGACGCCGACGCGCACGCTGCCGGCGCGCGCCTTCGCAGCCCTGGCGGTCGACCTGGCCATGCTCCCTCCGTTCATTCGGTGACATCAAGGCATCGCTCGGGGCGTCGGACGACGCATGCCCGGAAGATGCAACGCGGGAAGACGTTACAGGAAGGACACGAACGAGGCACGCAGAACACGCCGCGAGGACTCTCCGCATGTCCCTGCGTGTCGTTCGCATTCGGCCTTCCCGGCCTTGCCCATGTGTCGGCTTCGACCAGCCGCGCGGTGCCATCGCCGATCGGGCAAGATGTCGCGCGCTGATCGAACGAAGGACGGGGCGAATGCCAGCGACGACGCAACACGTGGTGATCCTCGGCGGCGGTTTCGGCGGCTTGTGGGCCACGCGCGCGCTCGCGTCGGCGCCGGTGCGCGTGACCCTCGTCGATCGCACCAACCACCACCTGTTCCAGCCCCTGCTTTACCAGGTCGCACTGGCCGGCCTGTCGGCACCGGACATCGCGGCGCCGCTGCGCCAGATCCTGCGCAGGCAGCGCAACGTCACGGTGCGCATGGACGAAGCGCGTTCGATCGATCCGCGGCAGCGCCGCGTCGAGCTCGCCGGTGGCAGCCTCGACTATGACTGGCTGGTGGTCGCGACCGGTGCGCGCCACGCGTACTTCGGCCACGACGAATGGTCCGTCCACGCACCGGGGTTGAAGACCCTCGGCGATGCGCTGCGCATCCGTCACCGCATGCTCGCGGCGTTCGAGGCGGCGGAACGCGAACCTGATCCCGCGCGGCAGGCGCATTGGCTCGAGTTCGTGATCATCGGCGGTGGTCCGACCGGAGTCGAACTTGCCGGTACGCTCGCCGAGATCGCACGCCACACGTTGCCGCGGGAGTTTCGCAACTGCGATCCGGGTCGCGCGCGCATCCACCTCGTCGAAGCCGGCCCGCGCGTGCTTGCGTCGATGCCGCCGGCGTTGTCCGAGCGCGCGCGGCGCCAGCTCGAGCGGCTCGGCGTCGAGGTGCACACGGGCGCCGCGGTCACCCGGATCGATGCCGACGGGGTCGACATCGGCGCGCGTCGGATCGAGGCGCGAACGGTGCTGTGGGCGGCCGGGGTCGCGGCGTCGCCGCTCGGTGCGAGCCTCGGCGTCGAGCGCGATCGCGCCGGCCGCATCGCGGTCGCGCCCGACCTGTCGTTGCCGGCGCATCCCGAGGTGTTCGTGATCGGCGACCTCGCGAGCGTGGCGCAGGACGGCACGCCGGTGCCGGGCGTCGCGCCCGCGGCCAAGCAGATGGGCGCGCATGTCGCCAAGGTGATCCGCGCGCGCCTCGCGGGCCGTCCGGCTCGCGCTTTCCGCTATCGCGACTACGGCAATCTCGCGACGATCGGACGCATGGCCGCGGTGGTCGACCTGCGCGGCCTGCGCTTCTCGGGCGCGCCAGCCTGGCTGTTCTGGGTGGTCGCGCACATCTTCTTCCTGATCGGCTTTCGCAACCGCCTGGTCGTGATGGCGGAGTGGATCTGGTCGTATGTCACCTACCAACGCCACGCACGCATCATCATCGACCGCGAGCCACCCGCCTGAGGCTCAGGCGTGCGCCTTCCACGGGTCGTAGCTGCCGAACCACCACAGGTGGCCTTCGAGGTCGCGGCAGCTGTATCCGGCTCCCCCGTATTCCTTTTCCTCGAGTGGATCGACGATGACGGCGCCGGCGGCCTTCGCGCGTGCATGATGGGCGGTGCAGTCGGCGACGATCACGCACGGCGCCTGGGTCTCGCGGCCGCCGATCTCGTCGGGCTGCGCGATGCGCGTGCCCCATGCGCCCTCGTTGGCGACCGAGCTCAGCATCACCATGCCGTTGCCGAACACCAGTTGCGCGTGCTGCACGAGCCCTTGTTCGTCGGCGTACACGGCCTGCTTCTCGAATCCGAACGCGCGACACAGCCACTCGATCGCCGCGGGCGCGTCGCGGTAGCGCAGGGTGGGGATGATCGTCGAAACGGTGTCGGCTGCGAGTGTGGGCATGGCGTTCTCCATGGACAGGACGGATAAAGCCTAACCCCGGGATCGCTCGTCGTATTGTAGATTCCTGACCTTCCGGAGTGCGGGCAACGGGTCGAAGCGCGGACATCGAACACACCGGCACACGCCAGGTCCGCTGGGTGTGACGGAATGCCCGGCGTGCCCGATGCTTGCGTGTTGCCGGCATTGCCGCGCGCCGATCGGATCAAAGCGAGACGTGGTTGGCGTGCTCGCCGCGACGCCTCGCGTAGGCGCCCGGCGTCATGCCCGAGAAGGCGTGGAACTCGCGCACCAGATGCGGCTGGTCGTGGAAGCCGCAGTCGGCGGCGACCTGCGCCCATTCGATGCGCTCGCCCTGCTGCACCTGGTCGACGACGCGGCGAAAGCGCCTGAGCCGCGCGTACTGTTTCGCGCCGATGCCGACCTGTTCGCTGAACAATGCCCCGAAACGCCGCGCCGAGAGGCCGCTGTCGGCGATCAGCGGCGCGATGCGATCGATGCTCGGGGACCGCGCGAAAGCCGCGAGTGCGTGGCGCACCGCCGGATGCAGGGTGGGTGGCACGAAACGCCGCGACAGCCAGTGCGCCAGTACCGCAAGGCGCGCGCGTGCATCGGACGCCTCGAGCAGACGCTCGCGCAAGGGGGCGCTGGCGCCACCGATGAGGTCGTCGAGCGCGACGTGCCGGTTGCCGAGCCGGTCCATCGGTTCACGCAGGAACGCGCCCGCGCCGGCAGGGTGCAGCATCACGCCCATCACCGCGATCTGCTCGCGGCTGTCGATCACGAAACTGCGGGTGAACTGCCCGCTGTAGACGGCGCCGGAGCTCCGCTCGCAACGCAGTCCCTGATCGTCGTCGTAGACGCGCGTCTCGTCCTCGAGCAGGTTCAGGATCAGGCCCGAGCCGGGTTGCGGCAGGATCCGCTCGAGCCGGAAGTCGCTCGCAGCGACGCGCCAGTCCCACAGCATCCGGACGTACGGATGCAGGGGCGCGGCAGGGATGAGGGGAGTGAAGGCCATCGCGTTGCCGTCGTGCGGACGGGCCGACTATACGCACGCGAGGCCCGGAACGCGTATCGTCGGTGGTGGAATCCGACGATGTGGAGGTGGCCGATGGACATCGAGGTGGTGCATCACGCGGCGCAACGTCGCTTCGAGGCGATCGTGGACGGCGCGGTTTGCGTGCTCGAATACCGACTGCGCGACGGCGTCATGGTCATCGACCATACCGAAGTGCCACCGGCGGTCGGCGGACGCGGCATCGCGGGCCGGCTCGTGCGCGCCGCGTTCGATGCCGCGCGCCGCGAAGGCTGGCGCGTCGCGCCGAATTGCAGCTACGCGGCGCTGTGGGCCGAGCGGCACGCGGACGTGCAGGACCTGATCACTTCCGGCTGATCGCGCTCGGCGCCTGCAGCCGGTGCGAAAGCGCCGCGTGCTGGAGACGTACGGGCGATGCCTCGACGAATCGCGCGGGCAGCAGCGGCGTCAGTCGCGCATGCAGGGCGCGTGCTTCATCGACGCGACCGAGACGCAGCAGCATGTCGGCGAGCTGCAGTTCGGCATCCAGCGTCGCGTTCGCGTCGCTTCCGTTGTGGCGCGCGAGCAGGTCGGCCGCGCGCCGGAATTCGCCGGCCGCCGCATCGATGCGGCCCTGGTCGCGCAGAACCAGGCCGCGGATCGCGGCAGCGCCGCCTTCACGCGCATGACCCTCGGGATGAAGCAACGCGAATGCCGCGATGGCCGCGTCCACTTGCGCCAGCGCCGCTTCCAGCTGGCCGCTGCGGCGTGACCATTCGGCGAGATTCAACGCGCGCCGCGCCTGCTCGATGCGGCCGTCGTGCGAGAGCTCGCCTTCCTCGGCGCGGTCCTCCAGCAGCGCGCGGGCGTCGTCGAGCCGCCCGTTCAACACGTAGCTGCGGCCGAGGTTGGTGCGGAAGTACGCCGCATGCGGAAAGCTCTCGTGCGCGCGCGCGCGAGCGACCACCTCCTCGAACATCGCGAGGGAGGATCGGTAGTCGCCGGCGATCTCGATCAGGCTCGCGAGGTTGTTGAGCGCGATCAGGTAACTCGGCGACTCCTGCTGGCCGCCGGCGCGCAGGTGTTCGATGTTCTCGCGCATCAGGCCCATCGCCTCGACGAGCCTTCCCTGCGACAGGATCGCCTGCGCGAGGTTGTTGCGCGCGGTGACCGCCCACGAGCTGCCCGGATCGAGCGTGTGCAGGCGCCGCTCGAGCATCGCGCGCAGCAGCCGTTCGGCTTCGGCGTGGCGGCCCTGGCGTTCGTACACCTGGCTCAGGAAACCGCTCGCCGCGATCACCTCGCTGGAGTCCCCGGGCAGGTGGCGGTGCAGGATCTCGAGGCTGCGCAACGCATCGGCTTCGGCCGCGTCGAGGCGGCCTTCGCGCATGCCGGTCTCCGCCAGCGCGTACAGCACCTCGGCGTAGCGCACGCTGTCGTGCCCGTCCGCCTTCGCGGCGTAGTCGAGCGCCCGACGCACCGTCGCGGTACCCGTCAGCGCGTCGCCCTCGCGCGCCTGCGCGAGGCCGAGGGTGGCGAGGATGTCCGCGGCGAGGGCGAACTCGTCGGTGGTGATGTCGGCGAGTGCGGCGAGCCCGGCCTCGAGGACCTCGCGTGCCTCGCGAGGCCGTTCGCCGGTGTTGAGTGCGTAGCCCTGCTCGAGCAGGTAGGCGGCACGCTGGCGCGGCGTGCCGTGCGACGCTTCGAGTGCGGCGGCAGCGCCGAGGCTTTCGGCAGCTTCCCGTGGCAGGCCGAGTTCGATGTAGATCTGGCCGATCGCACCGAGCAGGCGCGCGCGCTGGCGCGGCGCGCCCGCCAGGCGCTGGTCGATCCCGCGGCGACCGCGATCGACGAGGTCACGCGGCGCGATCGGCCGGGTGCCGGCTTCATCCGGCGCAGCCGAGCGGAACAACGCGACGAGGTAGTCGACCACGCTCTCGGCAGTCGCCGTCTGCTCGCGCGCGAGTGCCTCCGCGCGCAGCGCGCGATCGCGCTCGTTCGCGAGGCGCCAGGTGAACGTGGCCGCGAGTGCGATCGCGACCAGCATCGCGGCGCTTGCGTAACGGTGGCGCGCGAGGAACTTGCCGGCGCGATAGTGCAGGCGATCGGGCGCTGCGTGCACCGGACGCCCGCGCAGGTGGCGCTGCAGGTCCTCGGCGAGCGCCGCAGCCGAGACGTAGCGCCGTCCGGGTTCGGGATGCGTCGCGCGCGCGACGATGAGGTCGAGGTCGCGTGGCACGCGGTGGCGCTTGCCCGCGACGCTGCCCGGCGTCGGCAGGCGTCCGTCGGCATCGGGTGTCGGCGCTTCGTCGCAGAGCAGTTCGTGCAGCAGCAGGCCGAGGCCGTAGACGTCGGTCGCGGTGCTCACCGTTTCGCCGCGACGCTGCTCGGGGCTCGCGTAGGCCGGCGTGAACCACGGCAGGCCGGTCTGCAGCGCCGGGCCGGTGCCGCCCAGGAGCTTGGCGATGCCGAAGTCGAGCAGCATCGGTTCGCCGTCGGCGCGCACGAGCACGTTCGCGGGCTTGAGGTCGCGATGGATCACGAGCCGCTGGTGCGCGTACTGCACGGCGGCGCAGAGCTTGTGCAGCAGCTGCAGCCGCGCCGGGATCGGCAGCGCGTGGTGGCGGCAGTAATCGGTCAGCGGCACGCCGTCGACGTACTCCATCACGAGATAGGGCTGCCCCTCCGCGGTGTTGCCGCCGTCCAGCAGGCGCGCGACGTTCGGATGGTCGAGGTCGGCGAGGATCTGCCGTTCGCGCCGCATGCGCTCGGTCGCATCGCGGGTCGGGATGCCGCGCAGCAGCTTGATCGCGACGCGCCGGTCGAACGCGTCGTCGACGCGTTCGGCGAGGAACACCGTTCCCATGCCGCCACTGCCGATCTCACGCTCGAGGCGCCAGGGTCCGAGGCGCTGTTCTACCGGCGCGACCGACACGCGCGCAGCCGCCTCGCGCAACCGGCCGGTCATGCCGCTGTCGTCGCCGTCCTCGGCTGCGGCCAGTGCAAGCGCTTCGCGCTTGAGTGCCTCGTCATCGTCGAGCGCAGCGAGCAGGGCGCCGCGCCCGGAGGGCGGTGTCGCGATCAGTGCGTCGAAGAGCTCCTGCAGCCTGCGCCAGCGCGCGTCGCTCATGCGGCCAGTTTCTGCTTCAGCCAGGCGCGCGCGAAGCGCAGTTCACGATCGACCGTCGGTACGGACACGCCGACCACGTCGGCGATTTCCT
Source organism: Dokdonella sp. (assembly GCA_036758645.1). Taxonomy (GTDB): domain Bacteria; phylum Pseudomonadota; class Gammaproteobacteria; order Xanthomonadales; family Rhodanobacteraceae; genus Dokdonella_A. The sequence goes on from DAIOWG010000007.1 coordinate 12,095, forward strand.
CGCGCTTGAGGCCGAGCAGGTAGGTGAGCTCGATGATCTCGCACTTGCGCGCGTCGAGGCGGCGCAGTGCGTCGAGCGCTTCGTCAAGTGCGAACGCATCGCTGTCGTTGAGCGCACCGTCCACCGAAGGGGCATTCTCGGCGGCCGACAGCGTCACGTGCAGGTCGCCGCCGCCACGTCGCTCGCTGCCGCGCGCGCGCGCGGTATCGACGAGGATGCGCCGCATCGCGACGCTGACCACGCCGTAGAAATGGCGGCGGTCCTGCCAGTCGGTGTTGGAGCCGATCAGGCGCAGGAACAATTCGTTCGCGAGTTCGGTCGGCTGCAGCGTCAGGTGGCCGCCGAACTGGCGCAGGTGCTTGCCGGCGATCGCACGCACCTGCGAATAGACGAGCTCGGTCAGGCGCTCGGCCGCCGCGTGGTCGCCGCCGCTCCAGGCGTGCAGCAGGCGCGTGACGTCGCGTGCGGGTTCCGCAGCGGGTTCGCGGGAGGCGGCGTCGGAGTCGTTCATGCAGGAGGGGCGTCGAGACTGGCCTTGACGGGAAACACCGCGCTGTTACGTACCTACAGGACGTGTGCGTGGACCGGAGGCGGCACGCGCCGGCGGACCGGGCCGGACGAGTATACGGGCATGGCGCACGTCCCGATGCGGGTCGGACAGTGCGGTTCCTGCGGCACGCCGGAAGTCGCGCCGCTGGTGCCGCGCAGCCGGCGCGCGATCGCGATGGCCGTGCCGGTTGTCCCTTCGCGAGGCGTCATGGCGTTGATGATGAGGGCGATCGGCCACCGGCTGCCGCGGTCTGCGTCGCAGGCGGCCTGTGATCCAGGTCCGCCCCGCTGCGTCGATCGCGTCCGCGGCGCGCGGGTTTGCGGCTGCTAGAATGTGTCCAATCGTCACGGCGGAAGGCGCGTGGTCGCGGGGTGCGTGCGGGCCCAGGCCGGGCGGTGGGATGGCGGATCAAATCAACGGGAGTGATCAGATGAAGAAGTCGTTTTTCGCGGTCATGCTGGCACTCGCCGGCATGGTCGGCGCAGGGGCTGCGTTCGCGGCGGACAAGCCGGCGATCGGTGTGGCGGAGTTCAAGAATGAATCCGGCGCGGCGTGGTGGAGCGGCGGCGTGGGCTGGGAGCTGTCGGGCATGCTCTCCAACGAGCTGTCGAGCACCGGCCACTTCCGCGTGCTCGAGCGCAACAAGCTCGGCAACGTGCTCGAGGAGCAGAACCTCGCGGCGTCCGGCCGCGTGCGTTCGGGCACCGGCGCGAAGATGGGCAACGTGACCGGCGCGCAGTACCTCGTGTTCGGTACCGTGACCTCGTACGAGGAGAACACCGCGAGCACCGGTGGCGGCCTCAGCTTCAAGGGCATCTCGCTCGGCGGCAAGAAGTCGGAAGCCTACATCGCGGTCGACGTGCGCGTCGTCAATGCGGAAACCGGCGAAGTCGATTTCTCGCGCACGATCGAGGGTCGCAGCTCCGGTGGCGGCGTGTCGGTCGGCGTCTATCGCGGTGGCGTGGGTGGTGCGCTCGCGCACGAGAAGAACACGCCCGCGGGCAAGGCGATCCGTGCTGCGCTGGTCGAAATCACCGATTACCTCGACTGCGTGATGGTCGTGCGCGGCAGCTGCGAATCGGATTTCGATGCGAAGGAAAGCAAGCGCCGCGACAGCAACCGCAAGGCGCTCAAGCTCGACTAGTCGCCGCGGCATCCGGCGCAAGAAAGAACGGCGGGGGAAATCCCCGCCGTTTTTTTTTTGCGCATTCCTGCGTGATGGAGAGCAACAGACGAAGCTTCAAGCACACGAAGCACACGAAGAAAATCAGGCAGGCGCTTTCAGCTCGCGTGCTCGACGTGCTTGCTGTCCCGGTCGTTCGCTTGGGTTTTCCGCGTCGGTGTCGGCCGATCTGCTTCGCCTCAGCGGCCGCGGCGTCCGCTTCCCGGATTGCCGCGCGTGTTGCCGCGGCCGGGACCGGCGTCACGCGTCGAGTTTCCGGGAGCGCCACCACGCTGCGGCTTTCGCGGTCCCCTCGGCGGCGCGCCGCGCGGCGCTTGTCCGGGCGCGGCGACATTGCCGCTGCGCACGTTCCCGGCAGGCGCAGGATTGCGCGAACCCGTGTTGCCGTTGCGCACGTTGCCCGTTGGCGCGGGGTTGCGCGAACCGGTGTTGCCGTGAACGTCGCGCTTCGGGCCGGTATTCTGGTACTGGCCACCCTGCGGGTGGAACTGACCCGGGTGGAACGGCTGTTCCATGCCCGGACGTGCACCGCGACGCTTGCGGCCCGGCTGGCCCGCACTTTCGGGGAACCAGCTGCGCAGCACTGCCGGGCTGAGCCCGGGTTCGGCATACGCATTCGGTGCGGCTGGCGCGCGCTTGCCGCCGCCGCGCTGACCCTGCGGCGCGGGACCTTGTCCGCGGCCCTGGTACGGGCCCTGGCCCGCACCCGTTCGCGGTCCTTGCCGACGACCGCCGCCCGGCGCGCCCGCGCGCGCGGGGCCACCCTTGCGTGGTCCCGCGCCGCCGGGGCCGCCGGCGCCGCCGGGGCCACGCGCCTTGCGCGGCTTCGCGCCGGGACCGCGCCAGCCGTCGTCGCGGATGCGATCGAAAGCAGCGAACTCGCGCGCTTCCTCGTTGCGCGCGCCGGTCCAGGCCTGCTGCGCCTTGGGATTGGGGCGGAACTCGGTCGGAGCCGCGCGGCGCTGGCCGATCACGGGCGCGAGCGTCAGGCGCTGCGGCGTCTCCTTGATGCCGGCGCGCTCGCGCAGCTGCGCGACCTGGCCCGCGTCGAGCTCGCTGCATTGCCCGCGCAGCAATCCGCGCGGCAACTCGATGCTGCCGTAGCGGATGCGCTTGAGGCGGCTGACCATGAGCCCCTGCGATTCCCACATGCGGCGCACTTCGCGGTTGCGTCCTTCGCGCAGCACCACGCGGAACCAGGAGTGGCTGTTGCCACGGCTGATCGCCGCGATCTCGTCGAACTGCGCCGGCCCGTCCTCGAGTTCGATGCCGTTGCGCAGCCGCTCGACGACTTCGTCGGGTACTTCGCCGTGCACGCGGCAGATGTATTCGCGCTCGATCTCCGAGCGTGGATGCATCAGCGCATTGGCGAGGTCACCGTCGGTGGTCAGCAGCAGCAGGCCGGTGGTGTTGATGTCGAGGCGGCCCACGGCGATCCAGCGCGCGCCCTTGATCTGCGGCAGCTGCTCGAACACCGTCGGGCGACCCTCGGGGTCGTCGCGCGTCGCGACCACGCCGTCGGGCTTGTTGTAGAGCAGCACCTGGGCGTGTTCGGCGTTGTCGGCGACGACGACGAAGCGCTTGCCGTCCATTTCGACGCGATCGCCGGTGCGCACGCTCTGGCCGAGCGTCGCGACCGCCCCGTTGAGCAGCACTTCGCCGGCTTCGATGCGCACTTCGAGCATGCGGCGTGAACCGAGGCCTGCGTTGGCGAGCACCTTGTGCAGGCGCTCCTCGACCGTTGGCGCGGCGGCTTCGCCGGCCGTGCGCTTGAGTTTCAGGACGGATCGTACGGGGGTGGTCATGCAGTGGATTCCGGGTCGGCTTCGCGTTGCGGCAGGGAAGCCGCCTCGTCGAGTTCGTGAGGGGGACTGTCGGCGTCGGTCGTCGCAGCCCGTTCGGCGGCGGGATCGGGATCGGCGGATGGCTCGTCGGCCGCTTCGAGGTCGTTCGCGGGTCGTTCGCCCTCGATGTCCTCGGGCGGCATCCCGTCGGCGAGCACCGCGGCGATCGCGCGGTCCTCGCGGTCGAGCGCGAGTTGCGGATCGAGTTCCTCGATGTCGCGGATGTCCGCGAGCGGCGGGAGTTCGTCCAGCGATTTGAGGTTGAAGTAGTCGAGGAACTGGCGCGTGGTACCGAACAGCGCGGGCTTGCCGGGCAGGTCGCGGTAGCCGACCACTCGCACCCACTCGCGTTCCTCCAGCGTGCGCACGATGTTGGTGGACACCGCCACGCCGCGGATCTGTTCGATTTCCGCGCGCGTGATCGGCTGGCGGTAGGCGATCAGGGCGAGTGTCTCGAGCAGCGCGCGCGAATAGCGCGTCTGGCGCTCGGTCCACAGCCGCGACACGAACGCGTGCACGTCGCGTCGGACCTGGAAGCGGAAGCCGGAGGCGACCTCGACCAGCTCGATCCCGCGCCCGGCGCAGTCCTCGCCGAGCGCTTCGATCGCCTTCGCGAGTTCCTCGTGCGTCGGCATCGCGAACTCGTCGAACAGCGCCGACAGCTGCGGCAGCGTGAGCGGCTGCGACGAGGCGAGCAGGGCCGCTTCGATGATGCGTTTTAGTTGATCCAGTTCCATCAGGTACCAGTGTCGGCAGACGAATGCGTCCGGGTGGAGCGACCGCGCGCGCCGGGCAGGCTGGCGAGGGCCACGGGTGTCGATCGTTGGCGGCCTGCATGCAGGCCGGGGTTCCTCATTGCGTCGCGAGCGACTTCAGGTAGATTGGCGCGAGCGCCGCCTCCTGCACGATCTCGACCAGTTGTTCCTTCGCCAGTTCGAGCAGCGCGAGGAAGGTGACGACGACTCCGCGCCGGCCTTCGCTCGCATCGAACAGGTTCTCGAAACGGTGGAACTCGCCGTCTCCGAGCGCCTTCAGCAGGTCGCTCATGCGGCTGCGCACGTTGAGCGACTCGCGTTCGATCTCGTGGTGCCCGTACAGCTCGGCGCGCTTCATCACGTCCTTGAGCGCAAGCAGCAACTCCCTGAGCTCGACCGGCGGCGGCAGCCGGATCACGTTGTGGTCCTCGACCAGCACGTGCGCCGGCGCGAAGTCGCGATCCTGGCGCGGCATCGCCTCGATGTCCGCCGCCGCCTTCTTGAACCGCTCGTATTCCTGCAGGCGGCGCACCAGCTCCGCGCGCGGGTCTTCCTCGCCGCCTTCCTCGAGCGGCGGCCGCGGCAGCAGCAGCCGCGACTTGATCTCGGCGAGGATCGCGGCCATCACCAGGTACTCGGCCGCGAGCTCGAGCTTCATTTCGTGCATGAGCTCGATGTAGTCGACGTACTGGCGCGTGATTTCCGCGATCGGTATGTCGAGGATGTCGAGGTTCTGCCGGCGGATCAGGTACAGCAGCAGGTCCAGCGGCCCCTCGAACGCGTCGAGGATCACCTCGAGTGCATCCGGCGGGATGTACAGGTCCTGCGGAATCTGCAGCAACGGCTGCCCGCGCACGAGCGCCAGCGGGATTTCCTGCTGTTGCGGCACCTGCGGAAAGGCGCTGGCCGGTACGTCTGCGCTGGGCTGTTCGGCGGTCTGGTTCATGCTCGGTCCCGCGACGCCCGGCGCCTCACGGCGTGGGTCATGCACGGATCACTGGCGAGTCGGGTCGGGTGCGCGATCAGGAAGGAGCGCCTGAACGGTACGCGGCCTGCAACGACGGACGACCGGTTTCCACAGGGGAGCCGGACATCGCAACTAAAGCCATCAAGGTTCGATCGGCGCGCCGGACGGGCAGGCCGCCGCGTCGGTGTGCGGTACCCCGGCCTATCGATTCGAGCCTAGCCTACGGGGAAACGGGCGGATGTGCAATCGGGGGCGAGGGCTGGGGGCGAGGGCGGGCGATCGTCGCATCTGGGTCATCCAGTCGGGATTCGTGGACGCGCGCGAGTGGCAAGGAGAGCGCCAACTCGTCCCACCCGTGCCTCATCCCCGGCCTCTCTCCCGTCCCTCGCCCCTCGCCCCTCGGGTAACATGCGCGTTTGCACGCAGGATCCCCTCCCGATGTGGTACGCGATCGTCGGCAACGACGTCCCCGACTCGCTGCAGCGCCGGCTCGGCGCGCGCACGGCGCATCTGCAGCGCCTGCAGGCGTTGCGCGACGCGGGTCGCCTGCTGCTCGCCGGTCCGTTCCCCGCGATCGACGCCGAGGATCCGGGGCCGGCCGGGTTCAGCGGCAGCCTGATCGTCGCCGAATTCGACGATCTCGATGCCGCGCGTGCATGGGCCGACGCCGACCCGTATGTCGCCGCGGGCGTCTATGCAGGCGTCGACGTGCGGCCGTTCCGCAAGGTGCTGCCGTGAGCACTCGCGTGGCGCGCATCCGCGAGTGCCTCGGGCAGGCGTTGTCGCCGATCGAACTCGACGTGGTCGACGACAGCCATCGCCATGCCGGACACGCCGGCGCGGCCGACGGGCGCGGCCATTTCAGCGTGCGCATCGTCGCCGACGCATTCCGCGGCCAGGCGCCGCTCGCGCGCCACCGCGCGGTCTACGCGGCGCTCGGGGACCTGATGACGACCGACATCCACGCGCTCTCGATCGAGGCGCGCACGCCGGACGAACTGCCCGCAGGCAGCGCCGGCTGAGACCACAACGCTGCGCCTCGTTCGCGCGGCGCGAAGAATTCCGAGGACCTCCGCTGCATGCGCCTGACTACGATCAAACTGGCCGGCTTCAAGTCGTTCGTCGACCCGACCACGCTGCATTTCCCGACCAACATGACCGGCGTCGTCGGCCCGAACGGCTGCGGCAAGTCGAACATCATCGACGCGATCCGCTGGGTGATGGGCGAAAGCGCGGCGAGCCGGCTGCGTGGCGACGCGCTGACCGACGTGATCTTCTCGGGTTCGACCGGGCGCAAGCCGGTCGGCAGCGCGATGGTCGAGCTGCTGTTCGACAACAGCGACGGCCTGATCGCGGGCGAGTACGCCAGCTACAACGAGATCTCGGTCAAGCGCGTGGTCAGCCGCGATGGCCAGTCGCAGTACTTCCTCAACGGCGTGCGTTGCCGCCGGCGCGACATCACCGACTTGTTCCTCGGCACCGGACTCGGACCGCGCAGCTATTCGATCATCGAGCAGGGCATGATCAGCGAGATCGTCGAGGCCGATCCGGAGCAGTTGCGCAACCACCTCGAGGAAGCGGCCGGCATCTCCAAGTACAAGGAGCGGCGCAAGGAAACCGAGAGCCGCATCAAGGCGACGCGCGAGAACCTCGACCGCGTGCGCGACGTGCGCGACGAAGTCGACAAGCAGCTCGAGCACCTCAAGCGCCAGGCGCGCACCGCCGAACGCTGGCAGGCGCTCAAGGACGAGCAGAAACGCAAGGAGTCGGAGGTCAAGGCGCTGCAGTTGCGCTCCGCGCAGGGCGAACTCGACGCGCATTCGGCCGCATTGCGCAAGGCCGACCTCGCGATCGAGCAGCAGCTCGCCGATCAGCGCCGCTGCGAGGCCGAACTCGAGACCGGCCGGGAAAAGCATGCGGCCGCGGCCGAGCACATGAATGGCGTGCAGGCCGAGGTCTACAAGGTCGGGGCCGAGATCGCGCGCATCGAGCAGCAGATCCGGCATAGCCGCGAACTGGCCGAGCAGCTCGAGCGCGCGCGCGTGGAGACCGAACGCGCGCATGCGGAGCTGACCGACCACATCGCCGGTGACCGCCAGCGCTTCGAGGAACTCGGCGCGCTGCTGGCGGAATCGGCGCCGCAACTCGAAACGCTGCGCGAGGCGGACGAGAATGCGGGTGAGGCGCTGCGGCAGGCCGAGGCGAAGCTCGCCGAATGGCAGCAGCAATGGGATGCGCACGCGCAAGCGACCTCGCAGGCGGCGCAGGCGGCCGAGGTCGAGCGCACGCGCCTCGATTACCTCGACAAGCAGTGCCTCGCCGCGGACCAGCGGCGCGCGACGCTCGAATCCGAGCGCGACGCCTCCAACCTCGAGGACCTCGGCCAGGCGCTCGAACAGCTCGGCCTCGACCATGCGGGGCTGCGCGAGCAGGTCGACCAGCAGACCGCAGCGCTCGACGAGCGACGCCAGGTGGCCGAGGCGGCGCTCGAAACCGAGCGCACGACGCAGTCGCTGCTGAGCGCACGCCGCGGTGAACTCGAGAAGCTGCGCGGGCGACTCTCCTCGCTAGAAGCGCTGCAGCACGCCGCGCTCGGCGACCCCGGTGCGCAGGTGCGCGACTGGCTCGACCGACTCGGTCTCTCCGGCGCGCGTCGACTGGGCGAATCGCTGCAGGTCGAGAGCGGCTGGGAGCGCGCGGTCGAGACCGTGCTCGACGGCTGGCTCGAGGCGGTGCTCGTCGACGAGCCCGGCTCGCTCGCGTCCGAACTCGCGACACTCGGCGAAGCCGACCTCGTGCTGCTGGCCGCCGATGGGCGCGGCGCCGACGCGCCTCGGGACACGCTCGCGGCGCGCGTGCAGGGACCGGCCGCGGCGCGAGCGTTGCTAGCGCGCGTGCGCACGGCCACCTCCACGTCGGAAGCGCGCGCGATGGTCGTCGCGCTCGGCGCGGGCGAATCGGTCGTCACGCCGGAAGGCGAATGGCTGGGCGCCGGCTTCCTGCGCGTGCAGCGCGGCGCCGGTGCGCAGGTCGGCATGCTCGCGCGCGAGCGAGAGATCCGGCAAGCCGCGGCGCGCATCGAGGAACTCGAGCACGAACTCGCGGCGCACGAGGAAGCGCTCGAACGCAGTCGACAGCAGCGTATCGACGCCGAGCGCGCGCGCGACGACGTGCAGCGCGATATCTATGCGGCGAACCGCCGGCTCGCGGAAGTCGGCGGGCTGCTGCAGAGCCAGCGTGGGCGCCTCGACAGCGCGCAGGAGCGCCTGCAGCGGGTGGCCACGGAACTGCACGACGTCGATGCGCGGCTCGCGCTCGATCGCGAGCAGGTTCGCGAGGCGCGCGGGCGCATCGAGGCCGCGCTCACGCACATGGGCGAACTCGAACAGCGCCGGCAGGCACTCGATGCCGAGCGCCGCAACCTGCTGGAAGCGCGCGAGGAAGCGCGCATGAACGCGCGCGAGGCGCGCGACGCGGCGCACCAGGTCGCGTTGTCGATCGAGTCGCGCCGAAGTGCAGTCGCTTCGCTCGAGCAGTCGCTGCAGCGCATGCACGCGCAGCTCGCGCAGTTCGACACGCGCCGCAGCGAGATCGCGACGCAGCTCGCGGCCGGCGGCGACCCGTTGGCCGGGCTCGAGGAACAACGCCAGTCCTGCCTCAACCAGCGCCTGCTGGTCGACCGCCAGATGGTCGAGGCGCGCCAGGCGGTGCAGGAGCAGGAGGCGGAATTGCGTCGCCTCGAACAGGCGCGTCACCAGTTCGAGCAGTCGCTGAGCGAACAACGCGAGCAGCTGGCCGACCTGCGCCTGCGCGAGCAGGAGCACCGCATCCGCGCGCAATCGCTCGCGGGCGCGATCGCGGAAGCCGGCTTCGAACTCGAGGCGCTGCTCGCGGCGCTGCCGGGTGAGGCGGATCCGCTGCAGTGGCAGGGCGACCTCGGTGAACTCGAGCAGAAGATCCGGCGGCTCGAGCCGGTCAACCTCGCCGCGATCCAGGAGTACGAGGAACAGTCGCAGCGAAAGAACTACCTCGATGCGCAGCTCAACGACCTCGCGACCGCGCTCGAGACGCTCGAAGGCGCGATCAGGAAGATCGACAAGGAGACGCGTGCGCGCTTCAAGGAAACCTTCGACCGCGTCAACATCGGCGTGCAGGAACTGTTCCCGCGCCTGTTCGGCGGCGGCCAGGCGCACCTGGAACTCACCGGCGACGACCTGCTCTCGACGGGCGTGACGATCATGGCGCGCCCGCCTGGCAAGCGCGTGAGCTCGATCTCGCTCCTTTCGGGTGGCGAGAAGGCGATGACCGCGGTCGCGCTGGTGTTCGCGATCTTCCGACTGAATCCCGCGCCGTTCTGCCTGCTCGACGAGGTCGACGCACCGCTCGACGAGGCCAACGTCGGCCGCTTCTCGTCGCTGGTGTCGGAAATGAGCGAGCAGGTGCAGTTCATCTTCGTCACCCACAACAAGGCGACCATGGAAGCGGCGCGCCAGCTCTGCGGCGTCACCATGCGCGAACCCGGCGTATCGCGGCTGGTGCAGGTGGATCTCGCCGAAGCGGCTAAACTCGCCGGGGCGGCCTGAGCCTTTCGCCGGGCCCGAAGCAGAAGGCGAGCAGCATGGACTGGAATCCCGCGGTCGGCATTCCCCTGATCCTGATCGGCGCGATCGTGCTGGTGCTGATCTACCTGTTCGGACGACCTCGCAAACCCGAGCAGGGCGAGCGCAGGCCGCCCGCGCGACGCGCGCAGGGCGCCGGCGAGCGCATCGAACCGACGCTCGGCGACGCGGACCCGGATGCGGCCGAGCCGAGCCAGGCGGAGTTCGACCTGCCGACCGATCCCGACGCCGATCCGATCCCGCCGCGCGTGCGTTCGAGCGTCGGCGTGCGTCCGTCCGATCGCGCGATCGAACGCATCGTCACCCTGTTCGTCGCCGCGCGCGCTGGCGAGGACCTGCGCGGTTCGGACATCGTCGTCGCCGCCGAGAAGGCGGGCCTCGAGTTCGGCGACATGGGCATCTTCCACCGTCTCGTGCTCGGCAAGAAAGTCGACGGTCCGGTCTTCAGCATGGCCAACATGGTCAAGCCCGGCCATTTCGACATGACCCGGCTCGACAGCGTCGGCACGCCCGGCGTGAGCCTGTTCATGACGCTGCCGGGTCCGCTGCCCGCACTCGACGCGTGGGAAATGCTGCTGCCGACCGCGCAGCGCCTCGCCGAGCTGCTCGATGCGCAGGTGCTCGACGAAGACCGCAATGCGCTCGGCCGGCAGCGCATCGCGCACATCCGCGACGAGTTGCGTGCCTGGGACCGGCAGCAGGAGCGCAACCAGATCCGGCCGGGTCGCTGACGCCGCGGCGCGTGCGACGTTCCTCGCGGATGCCGTGATGGGGCATGCGGCCTGCGGCGCCGCAACCAACGACGGGAGCACGCGTGCGCGACGAGGAACTCAAGGCTGTCTTCGAGCAGCAGGCGGCAGGCTACGACGAACGCTGGGCGAAGACCGCTCCGATCCGCGACGCGTTGTATTTCCTGCTGCAGTCGGTGTTCTCCGACTTGCCCTCCGAGGCACGCATCCTCTGCATCGGAGCCGGCACCGGCGAGGAGATCGACCACTTCGCGAAGCGGTTCGCAGGCTGGACGTTCACCGCGGTGGAGCCTTCGGGCGCGATGCTCGAGGTCTGCCGCGCGAAAGCGGCGAAGGGCGGCTACGCGTCGCGCTGCCGGTTCCACGAAGGTTACCTCGACACGTTGCCCGCCGAGGGCGCGTTCGATGCGGCGACCTGCTTTCTCGTGTCGCAATTCATCCTCGACGAGGACAGGCGCAGCGACTTCTTCCGGTCGATCGCCGCGCGCCTTGGCGCCGGTGCGTTGCTCGCGAGTTCCGACCTTGCCGCGGACGTGACGTCGCCCGCCTACGATGCACTGCTGGAGATGTGGCTCGCGATGATGCACGGGGCGGGTATCCCGACGTCGGGGCTCGAGCAGATGCGCGCTGCATACGCGCGCGACGTCGCGATCCTGCCGCCTGCACGCATCGCGTCGATCATCCGGGCGAGCGGCTTCGACGAGCCGGTGCCGTTCTACCAGTCGGGGCTGATCCACGCCTGGTTCGCGCGCCGCGCATCGGGCTGACACCGCGTTGCGGTTCGTCAGGGGCAGTTGCTAAACCCTGCAATCGTTTCATGCATCAGAGCGCGCAACGACCGCGGAGGAGCGTGCTCGAATGAAGCGTTGGGCGATGATCGGAATGTCAATGGCGATTGCATGGGCAAGTGCAGCGTCGGCGCAGGTGGACCTGTCGGTACTGGATGACGGCATGAAGGGGCCGCGCGCGCAGGTGCTCGTGCTCGGCACGATGCATCTTTCCGCGTTTCCGGACGGCTTCAAGCCCGAGTCGCTCGAGCCGGTGCTCGCGCGGCTGGCCGCGTTCAAGCCGGACGTGATCACGATCGAGGGTATCTCCGGCGAAGGCTGCGACCTCATGGCGCGGCATCCTGCGGTGTATGGCGCGGACGCGATGGCGTACTGCAGGCACACCGACGAGGCGAAGCGGGCGACCGGCCTCGACGTTCCCGCCGCGATCGCAAGAGTGAAATCGACGCTCGCGGGCTGGCCAGCCGAGCCGACACCGGCGCAGCGCAGGCAGTTGGCGGCGCTGTTCCTCGCCGCGAACGAACGCGCTTCCGCGCTGGTGCAGTGGTTGCGACTGCCGGAGGCGGAGCGCCGCGCAGGCGATGGCCTCGACCAGGCACTCGTCGCGATGCTCGACGAATTGCGCACGCGCCGCAACGAGAACTACCTCGTCGCGGCACCGCTCGCGGCTCGGCTCGGGCTGGAACGGGTGTTCGCGGTCGACGACCACACCGGCGACAACATCGCGATCGACGACGAGGAGGCCTATGCGAAAGCCGTGCGTGGAGCCTGGGACTCGGCCAAGGCGCAATCGCGGCCGATCCGTGAGCGGGAGGATGCGTTGTCGAAAGGCGAAGACATGCTTGCGGCGTACCGCCATGCCAACAGTCCGGAGATGCTGCGCACCGCGGTCGCGGTCGATTTCGGCGCGGCGATGCGCGATCCGTCGCCGCAACACTACGGCCAGCGGTATGTCGCGGGCTGGGAAGGTCGCAACCTGCGCATGGTCGCGAACATCCGCGCCGCGTTCCGCGATCATCCGGGTGCGCGCGTGCTCGTCGTCGTCGGCAGCTCGCACAAGCCATGGTTCGACAACCTGCTCGGGACACTGCTCGGCGTCGACCTCGTCGATGCCGAGCAGGTGTTGCAGCAGCCGGCGCCGCCGACTCCGCGGGCCCTGGACTGATCCACGCCACGCCGCAGGGTGGGTCGCAGCCGTGCGGCGGCGGGACCCACCGGCGCGACGCAGGGTTCGCGCGAGTGGCGCTCGCATGCCGTGCGGCATGCCGGCCGGCGGTGTCGGCGACTGCGCGGCGGCATCGCAGGGTGCTGGCGTCGGGTGGTCGCGGCCGCGTCGCGGCGACACCCACGGTGCCCTCTGCGCTCGATCGCCGCCGCGGGTCAGTCGCGGAGCTTTCCCTCGATCGTCGAGGCGGGTCGCGCATCGAAGCCGTCGGCGAACAACCCGTCGTCTCCCGCGACGAACGCGCAGGGACTGAATCCCGACGTCGAAAAGGCCGCGACCTCGGGC
>DAIOWG010000008.1:0-4211 GCA_036758645.1 Dokdonella sp.
CCACAGGGTGGGCTCCTGCACCGCAGGTTTTGTAGGCGCGCACCCTGTGCGCGATGCGCGCCAATGCGGATACCCGCGCGCAATCGGTTTCCTGCGCGGATCGCCCACAGGGTGGGCTCCTGCACCGCAGGTTTTGTAGGCGCGCACCCTGTGCGCGATTCGCGCCAATGCGGATACCGGCGCGCAACCGGTTTCCTGCGCGCGAACGCGTGAACCGGGTGTTGCACTCAGGCCTGAGCGTGCGCGCCGTAGCTGCGCAGGCGCTGGTAGCGACGTTCGAGCAGGGTCTCGGCATCGATCCCGGCGAGTTCGTCGAGCTGGTTCAGCAGCACCGCCTTGAGCCGCACGGCCATGCCGCGCGGGTTGCGGTGGGCGCCGCCGAGCGGTTCGCGCACGATCTTGTCGACGAGGCCGAGTTCCTTGAGGCGCGGCGCGGTCATGGCGAGCGCTTCCGCGGCGTCTTTCGCGCGTTCGGCGGTTTTCCAGAGGATCGAGGCGCAGCCTTCGGGCGTGATCACCGAGTAGGTGCTGTATTCGAGCATGTTGGTGACGTCGCCGACGCCGATCGCGAGCGCGCCGCCCGATCCGCCTTCGCCGACCACGGTGCAGACGATCGGCACGCGCAGCCGCGCCATCTCGAGCAGATTGCGCGCGATCGCCTCGCTCTGGCCGCGCTCCTCGGCGCCGACGCCGGGGTACGCGCCCGGGGTGTCGATGAAGGTCAGGATCGGAAGCCCGAAGCGATCGGCCATCTGCATCAGGCGCAGCGCCTTGCGGTAGCCCTCGGGGCGCGGCATGCCGAAGTTGCGGCGGACCTTGGACTTGGTGTCGCGACCCTTCTGGTGGCCGATGACCATGACGCTGCGCCCATCGATGCGCGCGAGTCCGCCGACGATCGCGGCGTCGTCTGCATAGGTGCGGTCGCCCGCGAGTTCATGGAACTCCTCGCTGATCACGCCGAGGTAGTCGAGCGTGTAGGGCCGCGCGGGATGACGCGACAGCTGGGCGACCTGCCACGGCGTGAGGTTGCGGAAGATCTCGGCGGTCTTGGTCTTCAGCTTGCCCTGCAGCGTCGCGACCTCGTCTTCGATGTTGAACGCCTGGCCATGGCTCGCATGGCGCAGTTCCTGGATCTTCGCGTCCAGTTCTGCGATCGGCTGTTCGAAATCGAGGAAGTTCGGGTTCATTCGCGACCGTTCGCGCCCGTGCGGGCGACGCAAAGAGGCGAAGTATAGCGGCTCGGCCAGGGCGGGTCAGGCGCGGGCGGACCGGGCGGCGCCGCCCGCCGTGCGCGCGCGTCAGTCCAGCGCCATGCCGAAACGCCCGGGACGCGGTTGCCAGCGATCGAGGATGTCGGCCGATACCAGCAGCCGGTGGGCGCGACCGATCAGGCGTTCGCGCGGGACCGGCCCGATGTAGCGCGAGTCCTCGCTGTTGTCGCGATTGTCGCCGAGCATGAAGTACTGGTCGTCGGGCAGCGTGAGCGGGCCGGCATCGCGCTGCGCCGCGCGCGAGAGGAACTGCACCTGGCGCGAGTCGTCCGCGGTGTGCTCGGTCGCGCGCAGCGCCTGCGCGACGCGTCCACCGCCGAGCGGTTCGGGCACGCGACGCAGGTCGTCGTAGGTCGATGCAACACCGTTGACGAGCAGTACGTCGTCGCGCACCTCGACGGTATCGCCCGGTATCGCGACGATGCGCTTGATCAGGCGCGTACCGTCACGCGGCGAGGAGAACGTCACGATGTCGCCGCGTCGCGGATCGGCGAGAGGCAGCAGGCGGATATCGGTGAGCGGCAACTTGAGGTCGTAGGCGAGCCGGTCGACCAGCACCACATCGCCTTCGAGGATGGTCGGGCGCATCGAGGCGGTCGGCACCGGGTTCCAGTCCGCCACCGCGGTGCGGAACACGCCCAGGCACAGCAGGAACGCGAGCAGGCCGCGATGGGCCTTGATCCACTTGCGCATGCGAGCCTCTCCTCCGGGGACAACGCATGGACCCTTGCCTGCGCGCCGAGTTCCGCGCGCCGGCAGCCTTCCCGGGCTGCCGGCCGACGTCAGCGCAGGGTCCAGACCACGTTCACGCCGACCGAACGCTCCTGGCCGAACGTGGAGAGCTCGTCCGCAGTCGCGTAGTAATCCTGGTCGAACAGGTTGCGCACGTAGAACTGGAGGTCGAGCGAGGGATGGATTCGGTAGCGCAGGTCGGCATCGACGAGGTCGACCGAGTCGCGTCCGACTTCCTCGAATCCGGGACGGTCCATCTTCCAGCGATGGCTGTAGCGTGCGCCGAGCGTGAAATCGGAGAAGGCGTACTGGGCCTCGAGCTCGGCCGTGAGCGGCGGGATGCCATAGAGCGGCTCGCCGGTGCGCGTGTCTTCGCCGCGCACGAGCGCGACGCTGCCGCGCAATGCGAGGCCGTCGAGCGGCGTCCAGCCGAGCGTCGCCTCGGCGCCCCAGAGTTCGGCTTCGCCGACGTTCGCGTAGCCATTCACGTCGGGTGCGAGGTCGATGAGCTGGATCAGGTCGTCGACGTCGTTGCGCCAGACATGCACTTCCGTGCCCCAGTCGCCGGCATGCCAGGCGTAGCCGAGGTCGACGCCGAGCGAATGCTCCGACGCGAGGTCGGGATTGCCGACGACTTCGCCTTGAGCAGTGACGCCGGAGTAGAAGCGCTCCTCGAGCGTCGCGAAGCGGTAGCCCGAGGACAGGCTCAGCGTCCAGCGGCTCGCATCCGTCGGCGTCCACACCGCACCTGCGGAGAACGCGCTGTCGGAGTCGTCGAGCGTCGCCGCCTCGTGGTCCTGGTCGACCGTGGACCAGCGTCCGCCGAACTCGAGTGCCCACTGCGGCGCCAGCTGCCAGTCGCCGATCGCGAAGGCGGACCAGCCGTCTTCGCTCGCGTTGTAGAGGCTGTACTCGCGGTGGGCGACCGAACCGGACGCATCGTACGCGGTGACGTCCTTGCGACCGAGGTATTCGAGGCCGATGTTGGTGCTGACGCCGCCGAGCTCGAAGGTCTGCTGCACGGTCGCGCCGATATCGAGGCTCTGCACCGCGGCGAACGTGTCCGGCGAACCCGGGCGCTGGTTCCAGGTTCCGAGGTACTGGTCGTGCGCGTGCACGCTCGCCTCGAAACCGCCCTCATGGCGCAGGCGCAGGCGTCCGAGCGTGTGCGTGTCCTCCGGATAGGTGGTGTCGCGCGTCGGATAGCGGCTGTTGGACTTGCCGATGTCCTCCGTGCGCGACGGAATCAGCAGGCCGTCGAGATCGAATTCGCCGAGGCGGCTGCGGAACTGCAGCGTCGCGCTCTCGCGCTCGAAGCTCGTGTTGAGTGGCACGCCGTCGGGCGATTCGCTGTCGCCGGCGCGATGGCGCGCGACACCGATGGAGACGTGTTCCGAGCCGATCCCGGCGGCGAGCATCGTCTCGTCGCCGCCGGTCGCGTAACCGGCGGAGACGAACGGCGCATCGAACCAGCGCGGCTCGATCGAGATCGCGCCGCCGAGTGCACCCGGGCCGTAATGCACGACGGCGGGGCCACGCGTGACGCTGAGGTCGCCGAGCAGGGCCGGTTCGACGAACGCGACGGGTACGCCCGCCCGGCGCTGCGCGGTCACCGGCATGCCGCCGACGAGGATCAGGATGCCGTTGGCGCCGCTGCCGCGGATCGAGAACGTCTCGAACAGCCCGTTCTGGCCGGTCGCGCCGACGCCCGGCACGCGCGTGATGAGATCCTGGAAATCCTGCGGCGCGGCGATCGCGTCCTGGAAGGTCAGGCTTTCGGTCGCGAGCGCGGAAGGCGAGTCGGCGGCGGTCCCCTTGGCGGTCACGGTCACGGCTTCGCCGACCCAGGTCGAGCCGGCATCGGGCTCGGCGTCTGGCGAAGCGGCATCGGCGGCAGCGTCCGCCTCCGGATCGGCGGCGCCGGATTCGGCAGCGAACACCGGGAGCGCGACGCAAGCCGCGAGCGAAAGGGCAGCAGCAATCGCGCTGCGAAGCAAGGTCGGTGTCACGTGAGGATCCCCGGGGCGGAAACGCCGCCAGCTGCGACGCAAACCACGGAGTCTAGGTAAATCCGCCCGCTGCATGATCCGTCCACGGACGGACCCGGCATGCGCCGATCGGCGCAACTGCGAGGGCTGCAAAGGCGCTCGCGGCGTAGGGTGGAACGCAGCCGCAACGCGGCGAGTTCCACCATCGCGACCTCGACGA
>DAIOWG010000008.1:4311-23850 GCA_036758645.1 Dokdonella sp.
TCGGCGCTGCGACCCACCCTACGAAAGGCGCCCGCCGCGTGGCGTGGACCGCAGCCACGTAGGGTGGAACGCAGCCGCAACGCGGCGAGTTCCACCATCGCGACCTCGACGAAGCTCGCGGGGATGCCGAACGTTCCGCGGTGGGTCTCGCGCCTTCGGCGCTGCGACCCACCCTACGAAAGGCGCCCGCCGCGTGGCGTGGACCGCAGCGGCTCAGCCGAACACGATCTCGGCCGACACCACGCCTTCGAGCTCGCGCAGGCTGTCGCGCAACGCCGGGCTCGCGCGCACGCGCCAGTCTGCACCGAGTTCGAGTTCGGCGCGCCCGCGCGCGTTGTGGTAGCTGAGCCGTACCGGCGTGTTGCCGCCGCGGTGCCCCGCCAGCGCCCCGTGCAGGCGCGCGACGAACGCCTCGTCGACACCGTTCAGCCGCAGCCGCACCAGCCGCGCGCGTCGCTCGCACGCCGCCTCGATCGTCGACACGTGCTGGACGCGCAACTGGAAGCCGCCCGAGAAGTCGTCGAGGCCGAGTCCGCCCTCGAACACGAGAATCGCGTCGCGCGTGAGCAACGGGCCGTACTCGATCCAGGTCTCGCGGTAGAGCACCGCCTCGAACCGGCCCGAGCCGTCCTCGACCGTGACGAATGCGCGGTTGTCGCCTTGCTTGCGCAACGCGACCACCGAGCCGGCCAGCGCGAACGACTGCATGTCCGCGAAGCGCTGTCGGCCTTCGCGTGCCGGGGGCTTGTAGTGCTTGTCGATGTCGCCGATCGCGCAGGTCGTGACCGGCGCCAGCAGGTCGCGCCATGCATCGGTCGGATGGCCGGAAAGGTAATGGCCGAGCGTGTCGCGTTCGCCCGCGAGGCGCTGCGCGATCGGCCACTCTTCCACTTGCGGCAGCGCGTGCGTCGATGCGGCCGCCGGCGTTGCGGCGCCGAACATGTCGTTCTGCCCGGCCTGCGCATCGCGCGCCTGCTGCTCGGCCGCGCGCATCGCCTCGGGCAGTTGCGCCATCAGGGTCGCGCGGTTCGGCGCGAGCGCGTCGAGCGAGCCGGACAGGATCAGCGCCTCGAACACGCGCTTGTTGAGACGCGCGGGATCGACGCGTCGGCAGAAGTCCGCGAGATCGGTGAACGCACCGTCGCGGCGCGCTTCCACGATGTTCTCGACCGCGCCGCGACCCACGCCCTTCACCGCGCCGAGACCATAGCGGATGGTCTTCGCGTCGGTGGCCTCGAACATGTAGGTGGACGCGTTGATTTCCGGCGGCAGCACCTCGAGTCCGAGCGCGCGCGCCTCGCCGAGGAAATTGACGACCTTGTCGGTGCTGTCCATGTCCGACGAGAGCACCGCGGCCATGAAGTGCGCCGGATGGTGCGCCTTGAGCCACGCGGTCTGGTAGGACACCAGCGCGTACGCGGCCGCGTGCGACTTGTTGAAGCCGTAGCCCGCGAACTTCTCCATCAGGTCGAACACCGCGTCGGCCTTCGCCTCGCTGACGCCGTTCCTGGCGGCGCCGTCGCGGAAGATGGCGCGATGGCGGGCCATCTCCTCGGCCTTCTTCTTGCCCATCGCGCGGCGCAGCAGGTCGGCACTCCCGAAGGTGTAGCCGCCGACGATCTGCGCCATCTGCATGACCTGTTCCTGGTAGACCATGATGCCGTAGGTCTCTTTCAGGACGGGTTCGACGCGCGGGTCGGGATATTCGATCGGCTCGCGCCCGAGCTTGCGTGCGCAGAAGCTCGGGATCAGGTCCATCGGACCGGGTCGGTACAGCGCGCCGAGCGCGATGATGTCCTCGAAACGATCGGGTTTGGCGTCCTTCAGCGCGCCCTGCATGCCACGCGACTCGAACTGGAACACCGCGACCGTGCGCGCCTTCTTCAGCAGGTCGAACACCGCCGGGTCGTCCAGCGGGATCGCCATGATGTCCAGCCGTGCTTCGGCTTCGACTCTTCCCGATTCCCCGTTCGCCATTCCCCGCTTGCGGGAGTTGATCGCCTTGACCGCCCAGTCGATGATCGTGAGCGTGCGCAGGCCGAGGAAGTCGAACTTGACCAGGCCGACCGCCTCGACGTCGTCCTTGTCGTACTGCGTGACGACGCCGTCACCGCCTTCCGAATAGAGCGGCGCGTACTCGTGCAGCGGGCCGGGCGCGATCACCACGCCGCCCGCATGCTTGCCCGCATTGCGGGTGAGATCCTCGAGCTTGAGCGCGAGGTCGACGAGTTCGCGCGCGTCGTCGTCGGTGTCGTAGAGCGTGCGGAACTCGGCCACGATGCGATCGGGTTCGCGCCGCGCCTTCTCCGAGCGGCCGAGCGCGTCCTCGAGCGAAAGGTCCAGCGGCATCTTCGGCAGCAGCTTGGCGATGCGGTCGACCTGGCCGTACGGCATGCCGAGCACGCGACCGGTATCGCGCAGCACCGCCTTCGCCGCCATCGTGCCGTAGGTGATGATCTGGCTGACGCGGTCGCGCCCGTAGGTGCGGCTGACGTAGTAGATCACGCGGTCGCGCTTGTCCATGCAGAAGTCGACGTCGAAGTCCGGCATCGACACGCGTTCGGGATTGAGAAACCGCTCGAACAGCAGGCCGTATCGCAACGGGTCGAGGTCGGTGATGCCGAGCGCGTACGCGACCAGCGAGCCCGCTCCGGAACCGCGGCCGGGACCCACCGGGATGTCGTTGGACTTGGCCCAGTTGATGAAGTCGGCGACGATCAGGAAGTAGCCGGGGAATCCCATCTGCATGATCACGTCGAGCTCGGTGTCGAGCCGCCGCGTGTAGTCCGCGTGCACGAAGCCGGGCGCAGGGGCGTGCGCGGCGAGCCGGCGCGCGAGCCCCGCGTGCGACTGCGTGCGGATGTAGCTGTCGAGCGTGTGCCCCGCGGGCACCGGGAAATCGGGCAGGTGGTAGGTGCCGAACTGGAGCTCGAAGTTGCAGCGCTTCGCGAGCTCGACCGTGTTCTCGAGCAGTTCGGGAAGATCGGCGAACACCTCGGCCATTTCGCGCGGCGACTTCAGGTACTGCTCTGGCGTGTACTCGCGCGGGCGCTTCGGATCGGCCAGCACGCGGCCGGCATGGATGCACACGCGCGCCTCGTGCGCCTCGAAGTCCTCGCGCGCGAGGAAGCGCACGTCGTTGGACGCGACCAGCGGCAGGTCGAGCCCGGCGCCGAGTTCGAGCGCGGCGGCGAGGAACGCGTCCTCCTGCGCACGCCGCACGCGCGTGACTTCGAGGTAGTAGCGGTCCCTGAAACGCGCGCTCCACCAGTGCGCGCGCACGCGCGCGGCATCGTCGCGGCCGGCCAGCAACAGCCGGCCGACGTCGCTGTCCTGGCCGCCCAGCACGATCAGTCCTTCGTGCGCGTCTTCGAACCAGGCGGGGTCGACCAGCGCATGATCCCCGTGGCGGTTCTCCGCGTAGGCGCGCGACAGCAGCCGCGAGAGGTTGAGGTAGCCGCGCCGGTCCTGGCACAGCACGACGATGCGTTGCGGTCGCCCGCGCTCCTCCGGATCGGCGAGCCACAGGTCGCAGCCTGCGATCGGCTTGATGCCGGCCGCTTCGGCCGCCTTCTGGAACTTGACCAGCGCGAACAGGTTGGCCTGGTCGGTCAGCGCCACCGCCGGCATGTCGCCGCGCGCGCACGCAGCCACGAGGTCGCCGACGCGGATCGTCGAGTCGGTCAGCGAGAACTCGCTGTGGACGTGGAGATGGACGAAACCGGGGGACATGGAGACGGCGCACGCGGGGGAGGGCCAGCGTAGTGGCTGCCCCTGCCAGCGGCAAGGTTGGCAGGGCCGGGATTCGGGATCCAGGATCCTGGATTCGCGACGGCGGGGGCGGGAAGGGCGGTTGCAGCGTGACCGGCGGATATCCCCGCAAGCCGCACGGCGGTCAGAACAATTCGGGGGCGACCAGGCGCCGCACGGGTTCGAAGCCGCGGCGGTGGATCGCGCAGGGCCCGAGTTGCTCGAGCGCAGCGAAGTGCTCCGGCGTCGGATAGCCCTTGTGCCGAGCGAAGCCGTAGCCCGGGTGCACCTGGTCGAGTTCACGCATGATGCGATCGCGCTCCGTCTTGGCGAGGATCGAGGCGGCACTGATCGCGGGTTCACTGGCGTCGCCGCCGATCACCGCGCGCGCGGCACACGGCAGCGCCTTCGGCAGGCGGTTGCCGTCGACGAGCGCGAGCGCCGGCATCGGCGCGAGCGCGGCGAGCGCGCGCGCCATGCCCGCGAGCGTCGCCCCGAGGATGTTGAGCAGCTCGATCTCGTCGGTATCGACCACCACCACCGACCACGCGATCGCGCGTTCGCGGATGCGCGGCGCGAGGCGTTCGCGCTGCTCCTCGCAGAGCACCTTCGAGTCGGCGAGGCCGCGCACGCGTCGGCGCGGGTCGAGGATCACGGCGGCGACGACGACCGGGCCGGCCAGCGGGCCGCGACCGGCTTCGTCGACACCGGCGACGTGGCCGGGGGTCGCGCGTGCGTGCTGTGGCTTCATTCGCGCAGGCCGTCGAGTTGGCGGAAGATGTGGTCGTGGTAGGACGCGACCATCTTCGCATCCTTGCAGTCCAGATAGCGACCCTTGCAGCGCTCGCGCAGCAGCGTGTTGGCCTGGTAGAACGCGTCCTTGGGCACGCCCGCGACGTCGAGCACGATCGAGCCGAGGAACGCGATGTCGAGGGCCGGGTAGTCGAACGTGCGGCGGACCCGGAAATTCGACTTCACCACGTAATAGGTGACCCAGTTCGAGGTGCGTTCGAGCAGCTTCGGCACGACCTTGTCGAGGCGGTTGATCGCGCCGTCGAACGAGGGCTGGTGGTCGCCGAAGTGCGCGAGCACGGTCGGCTGCTCGCGATCGAGCAGCATTCTTTCGAGCCTGGAAAGGGCCGCGTCGGATTGCTGCAGCCGCTCGAGGTAGTTGCCGAGGTTGAGGTTCAGCCATTCGTCGAGCTTCTTCGGCCGGAAGCGGCCCGCGAACAGTGGCCGGTCGAACGGCGGCGGCAGCTCGGCCAGCGGCGACATGTGCGGTCCGTGCTGGTGCAAGGTGAGCAGGAACACGAACAACGGCGTATCCGGATGCATGCGCTTTTCGTCGGCATACACGCGTTCGAACACCGCGACGAGGTCGCCGTCGCGGCTGTCCCAGCCGAGGCCGTAATCGGTGCCGTCATAGAACGCGTCGAAGCCGTAGTAATCGTAGGCGTTGCGCGCGTTGAGGAAGTCGCCGGTCATCGGGTAGAGCGCGATCGCGCGGTAGCCCGCGGCCTGGAACACGCGCGGCAGCGTGTGGCGCACGCGCGGAGCGAGGTTGTAGGGCGCATACAGGCCTGCATTGCCGAACAGGTTGTGCGCGAGGCCGGTCAGCAGCGAGAACTCGCTGGTCCAGGTGCCGCCACCGAAGGTGTGCACCGACAGCAGCCCGTTCGCGCGCGTGCGCCGGTCGCGCTTGAACATCGCGCGCCGGCACTCCGGGATGTCGCACGCCTGCAGGATGCGCGGATCGAACGTGCTTTCCTCGAGCACGACCACGACGTCCGGCGACGTCGGCGGCGCCTGCAGCGGGCGATCGAGCGTCCATCGGATGCCGCGGTCGAGGTCGGCCGGCGCGATCGGCTCGACGATCTCGGTGTCGTTGAACGAGGTGAAGAAATTGGTGATGAAACTGCGATCGTTGACGGTGATCCACATCGGCTTGTTGAACACCGAGTGGAACGGACCGCGCGGCTGCAGGCAGGCCGCAAGCAGCATCGCCGACGCGGTTGCGCCGACGGTACGCAGCAACGCGCGTTCGATTCGCGTTCGGCTTCCCACGCGCGAGCGAGGGTCGCGCAGCCACGCGACCACCAGCAGCAGCGGCACCAGCAGCAACACGCCGATGCAGGTCGCGAGCAGCGCGGGATAGTGAGAGATCACCTCGACCGTATCGAGGGTCAGGAAATACTCGAGGTCCGGTGCGAGCAGCGGCGTCATGAGGTAGGCGAACTTGATGCGGCCGGCCAGTTCGATCGTGCCGAACGCGACCGCGACCAGCAGCAGCGAGAACGCGGGGCGTGCGCTTGCCAGCAGCAGGCCGGCGAGCGTGATCGTCGCGAGCGTCGCGGCGAACACGCGCTCGTAGGCGGTGTTCTCCGCGAGCGGTCCGAACGCGACGAACGCCGCGAACGCGGCCAGCGCGAACACGCGCAGCGCGATCGCGGTGCGGCGGCGCGCCGGGCGAGTCGCGGTCATGGCCGCTTTGGCCCGCGCACCGGGTGCGTGGCCGGCGCGCTCACGCGGCGTCTGTCGCGAGGTAGTCGGCGATCGCCGCGGCGGCGCTCGCGCTCGCGTCGCGCCGCAACGCGAGGTGCAGGCGCCGGTACTCGGCGAGCAGGGCGGGGTCGGCTGCGCGTGCCTGCAACAGCGGGGCGAGCGCGTCCGCGAGCGCGTCGGGCGTGCAGTCGTCCTGCATCAGTTCCGGCGCGATGTCGCGGCCCGCGAGCACGTTGGGCAGCGCGTAGCGGCCGACCTTGAGCAGGCCCAGTCCCTTCACGATGCGATGGGTCAGCGGCGCGATCCGATAGGCGACGACCATCGGCCGTTTCGCGAGCATCGCCTCGAGCGTCGCGGTACCGGAGGCCAGCAGCACGGCGTCGGCGGCGACCATCGCGAGCTGCGAGAGCGGGCGGCGTCGTGGTTCGTCGACGCCCGATGCGCACGACAGCAGCAGCATGGCCGGCTGTGCATCGGCCGGCTCCGCGTCCGACCAGCGCGCTTGGCGCGTGGGCATGCCGGCCTCGCGCGCAATCGCCTCGAATGCGTCGCGGCATTCGGCATTCGCCATCGGCGCGACGATGCGCAGGCGCGGGACGCGCTCCGCGAGGCGCTTGGCCGCGTCGACGAAATCGCGACCCAGCCGCGCGATCTCGCCGAGCCGGCTGCCGGGCAGCAGCGCGAGCACCGGCATGTCCATCGGCAGGCCGAGGGCCGCGCGCGCCGCGTGCTGGTCGGGTTCGAGCGGCATCGCGTCCGCGAGCGGATGGCCGACGAAGCGTGCGTCGACGCCGTGCCGCGCGTAGATCGGCGGCTCCATCGGGAACAGGCACAGCACGCGCCCGGCGCTGCGCCCGATCTTCGCGGCGCGCTTCTCGCGCCAGGCCCAGACCGACGGGCTCACGT
Source organism: Dokdonella sp. (assembly GCA_036758645.1). GTDB lineage: Bacteria > Pseudomonadota > Gammaproteobacteria > Xanthomonadales > Rhodanobacteraceae > Dokdonella_A. Next base: position 11,470 of record DAIOWG010000008.1, read on the forward strand.
AATGCACGGTGCGCAGGCCATGCGCGCGCAGGCGGCGCTCGAGGCCGAGGTTGAAGTCGGGCGCGTCGATGCCGATGAACGCGTCGGGCCTGGACGCGAGCGCGCGACGCGCGACGTCGCGCCGGATCGCGAGCAATTCGGGCAGGTGGCGCAGCACCTCGACCAGCCCCATCACCGACAGCTTGCCGATCGGGTGCCAGCTCTCGAACCCGGCCGCGATCATGCGCGGCCCGCCGATCCCGGCGAAGCGCGCGCCCGGAAACCTCGCCCGCAACGCATCGACGAGGTCCGCGCCGAGCAGGTCGCCCGAGGCTTCTCCGGCGACGAGCACGAACAGCGGGGAATCGGGAATGGGGAATGGGGAATGGTCAGCATCCATCGCATCGCGCCCGCGAGTCGCAAGTGATTGTCGCAGGCCGGCGAGCGCCGCGCAGCGAGCGTGGTCCAACCATTCCCTATTCCCTATTCCCCATTCCCCGCTCTCACCGCGCCAGTGAGCGTTCGCTGCGATCGATGAAGGCGAGCATGTCGGCGACGTCGGCATTCGCGCTCGCTTGTTCGGCGAGCTGCGCGCGGGCCTGCTCGAGTGGCGCGCCGGACATGTAGAGCGTGCGGTAGGCGCGCCTGATCGCGGCGATGCGAGTCGCGTCGAAGCCGCGTCGCTTCAGGCCTTCGCTGTTGATGCCGCGCGGGCGCGCGTAGCCGCCGCCGACGATCACGAACGGTGGCACGTCGGTGTTGACGAGGCTGCCCATGCCGCAGAACGCATGCGCGCCGACCTTGCAGAACTGGTGGATGCCGGTGAAGCCGCCAAGGATCACGTGGTCGCCGACTTCGACGTGGCCGGCCAGCGTCGCGTTGTTGGCGAACACGACATGGTCGCCGACGCGGCAATCGTGCGCGACGTGCACGTAGGCCATGATCCAGTTGTCGTTGCCGATGCGGGTGGCGCCGCCGCCTTCGCCGGTGCCGCGATTGAAAGTGGTGAATTCGCGGATCACGTTGCGATCGCCGATCACCAGTTCGCTGCGCTCCCCGCGGTATTTCTTGTCCTGCGGCTCGGCGCCGAGCGAGGCGAACTGGAAGATGCGGTTGTCGCGGCCGATGCGCGTGGCGCCCTCGACCACGACGTGCGGGCCGATCGTGGTGCGGTCGCCGATCTCGACCTCGGGGCCGATCACGCTGTACGCGCCGATGCTGACGTCGTTGCCGATGCGCGAGGCGGGGTCGACGAGGGCGGTCGGGTGGATCATCCGTTGGGGACCTCGGCGCAGAGCATCTCGGCTTCGGCCGCGATCTCGTCACCGACGAAGGCCTGGCCGTGGAACAGGCTCATGTTGCGCATCGTGCGCTTGTGGGTGATTTCGAGGCGCAACTGGTCGCCCGGCACGACGGTACGGCTGAACCGTGCGTTGTCGACCTTGACGAGGTAGAACACGACCGGGCGGTCGGTGTCGTGCGGCACCGAGAGCTTGATCATGACGCCGGCGGCCTGCGCCATCGCCTCGATGATCAGCACGCCCGGCATCACCGGATGGCCGGGGAAATGGCCCTGGAAGAACGGCTCGTTGATCGTGACGTTCTTGATCGCGGTCGCGCGCTTGCCCGGTTCGAACGCGACCACGCGGTCGATCATCAGGAACGGATAGCGATGCGGCAGCATCGCCTGGATCCGCTCCACGTCCACCGGAAGCTGCACCGTCACGCTCGAATCATTCATCGTTCGGTTCCCTTGCCGCGCCGCCGAGGCGGCGCACGATTTCGTCCAGGTGCTTGAAACGCGCCGCGTTGCGACGCCACTGCCGGTTCGACTGGATCGGCGTGCCCGACGAGTATTCGCCGGGCTCGCGGATCGAGTGCGTGACCAGGCTCATCGCGGTGACGGTGACGCGGTCGGCGATGGTCAAATGACCGAGTATGCCAGCGCTGCCGCCGATCAGGCAGTAGCGCCCGATGGTCGCGCTGCCCGCGACGGCGGCGCAGCCCGCAAGTGCGCTGTGCGCGCCGATGCGCACGTTGTGCGCGACCTGGATCTGGTTGTCGAGCCGCACATCGTCTTCGAGCACCGTGTCGCCGAGCGCACCGCGGTCGATGGTGGTGTTGGCGCCGATCTCGCAATCGTCGCCGACGACGACGCCGCCGAGTTGCGGGACCTTGATCCAGCGGCCCGCGTCGAATGCGAGGCCGAAGCCGTCCGCGCCGAGCACGGCGCCCGGGTGCACGAGCACGCGCGCACCGAGGCGCACGTCCTGCACGAGCGTCACGCGCGCGACCAGCCGCGACTGCGCGCCGACGCGGCAATCGCGCCCGATGATGCAGTGCGGGCCGAGCACGGCGCCATCCTCGACCACCGCGCCCTCATCGATGACGCAGAACGCACCCACCTGCGCATGCGCGGAGACGCGCGCGCCGGGTGCGACCACTGCGCTCGCATGGATGCCGGGCTCGCGCGCGGGCACGCGTTCGAACCGCGCGGCGATCTTCGCGAATGCGACGTAGGGATCGCTCGCGACCAGCACCGGCCGCGTGCATGCCACCGCATCCGCATCGCGCAGCACCACCGCGGCCGCGGCCGTCGACGCGAGCTGCGCGCGGTAGCGCGGATTGGCGAGGAAGGCGACCTGGCCGGGACCGGCGTCGCCGAGCGTCGCGACGCCGGTGACCGGCACGCCGGCCTCGGCGCCCCGGAGTTCGAGGCCCAGGGCCGCCGCGAGTTCACCCAGGGTCGTTGCGGCCGCGTGGCTCACGGCGTCCCGTCCGCGGACTGGCGGCGCAAACGGTCGAGGATGCGTTCGGTGACGTCGGCCTTCGGACTTGCGAAGACGACCGGGCTCGGCACGATCAGGTCGTAGCCCTGTTCACGCGCGAACTCGACCACCGCCTCGTTGATCTCGCGCCAGCTGCGGTCCAGTTCCTGGTCGCTGCGCGTCTTGAGATCGTTGCGCAGGCCGTCGCGCTTGCGCTTGATCGAGCGGTCGAGTGCGTCCACTTCCCGGCGCAACGCGTCGGCATCGGCTGCGGCGGCGGACGCGAGGCGCGCGCGCAGTTCCAGCGCCCGTCTTTCCTCCGCCTGCAGCGCCGCGTCGCGCGCGGCGAACTCGCGTTCGAGGCGGTTGCGCCCGGTGACCACCTGCGGTGCGTTGTCGAGCAGGCGCTTCATGTCGACGTAGCCGATGCGCACCGCGTCCTGCGCGAAGGCGGCAGCGGGCAGCATCGCGAGCAGCAGTGCGAGCATGCGTGCCGCCTGGTTGACATGCTGCGTCACCCGAGCCTCCTCGTCACTCGACGCTGCCGGCGGCCCGCCTCGCTCAGAACGTGTTGCCGAACATGAACTGGATCGTCTCGGTGTCGTCGCCCGGCTTCTTGCGCAGCGGCTTGGCGAAGTTGATCACGATCGGACCGACCGGTGCGCGCCACTGGAACGACAGTCCGACCGAAGCGCGCAACTGCTGCGCGTTGAAGGTGCGGTACGGCCTGCATTCGTCGGTGAAGTTGCAGAGGTTGTTCTTGAACACGTTGCCGACGTCGAAGAACGCGGACATGCGGGTGCTGTCGTTGTTCTCCTTGACGAACGGCGTCGGGAAGATCACCTCGGCCGAGAGCACCGTCTTCAGCGCGCCGCCGAGCGGCAGGCGGCAGTTCTTGTCGGTCGCCGGGCAGGTGATCGGGTTGGACAGCGCGAACGGGCCCAGCGTGTTGTCGCGGTATCCGCGCACGTCCGACACGCCGCCGGCGTAGAAGTTTTCGAAGAACGGCAGGCCGCCGATGTTCGCGCGATAGCGCGGGTGATCGGGCGACAGCACGCTCTCGGGATCGTTGTAGGTGTCGCCGTAGCCGAGCGTGAGGTGCCCGTAGAACGTCAGCTTGTCGGTGATGCGCAGGTACTGCGCGTAGCTGTAGTTGATCTTGTAGTACTCGACCGTGGAACCTGGCAGCGTGACCTCGAGCGAGGCCGTCTGCAGCGAGCCGCGGGTCGGGTTCCAGTAGCGGTTGCGCGTGTCATGCGCCCACGAAAAGCTGCTGTTGACGGTATGGAACGTCCTGTGGCCCAGGTTGTCGATGTAGTCGATGATGCTCTGCGGCGTGTAGAAGCTCGGCACGATGCCCGTGCGGCTGTAGCCCAGCTGCGCATTGATCGTGTCCGACTCGGTGATCGGGAAGCCGAGGTAGATGTTGAACGCGTCGGTGTTGCTGTAGTAGCTCGCGAGGTTCTGCTCGCCGGTGTCGAGTTCGGTGTGCTGCAGGTCGTAACCGATGCCGATGCCGTCGTCGGTGAGGTAGGGCTCGTAGTACGACAGCTGGTAGCGCTCGATGAAGCTGCTGCGCTGCGCGGTGAGTCCGATGCGGTCGCCGCTGCCGAAGAAGTTGTTCTGGCTCACGCTGACGCTCGCGATCAGGCCCTGCACCTGCGAGTAGCCGAGGCCGAACGTGAACTGGCCGGAATTGGTCTCCTCGACGGTCACCGCGAGGTCGACCTGGTCCTCGGTCCCGGCCACCGCCGGTGTTTCGATCTCGACCTTGCCGAAATAGCCGAGCCGCTGCAGGCGGATCTTGGATCGGTCGATCGCGGCCTGCGAGTACCACGAGCCTTCGAGCTGGCGCATTTCACGCCGCAGCACCTGGTCCTCGGTGCGCAGGTTGCCCTTGAACACGATCTTGCGCACGTACACGCGCTTGCCCGGATTGACGAAGAAGTTCAGCGCGACCTGGCGCTTCTCCTTGTCGATCGTCGGCAACGGCTGCACGTCGGCGAACGCATAGCCGATGTTGGACAGGGTCGACACCATCTGGTCGATCGACTCCTCGATGCGCGCGCGCGAGAACACGTCGCCGGGCTTGAGCCGGATCATCGCGCGCAGGTCATCTTCCTTGACGATCAGCGCGCCGGTGAGCTGGATGTCGCTGATCGTGTAGACCTCGCCCTCGGTGATGTTCGCGCTCACGTACATGCGGCGCTTGTCGGGACTGATGCTGACCTGGGTCGAATCGACGCTGAAGTCGGCGTAGCCGCGGTCCATGTAGTAGGACTGCAGCTTCTCGAGGTCGCCGGAGAGCTTCTCGCGCGAATACTGGTCGTTCTTGCTGTACCAGGAGGTCCAGTTCGACGTGCTCGACTCGAAATCGTCCTGGATCTCGCGGTCCGGGAAGGTCGCGTTGCCGACCACGTTGATGTGCTTGATGCGCGCGGCCTTGCCTTCGGCGACGTTGATCGCGATCTCGACGCGGTTGCGGTCGAGGTTGACCTTCGAGGTCTTGACCGAGACGTTGTACTTGCCGCGGTTGTAGTACTGGCGGATCAGCTCGCTCTGCACCTCGCTCAGCGCGAGCGGGTTGAACGACTCGCCCTCGGAGAGGCCGATCCCCTTGAGGCCCTTGCGCAGGTCTTCTTCCTGGATGTCCTTGTTGCCGCGGATCACGATCTTGCTGATCTGCGGGCGTTCCTTGACCGTGACGACGAGGATGTCGCCCTGGCGCGCGAGCTGCACGTCGCTGAAGAAGCCGGTCTTGTACAACGCGCGGATCGCCTGGTCGGCGCGCGAGGTGTCGATCGGATCGCCTTTCTCGACCGGCAGGTAGGTGAACACCGTGCCCGGCGCGATGCGCGACAGGCCCTCGATGCGGATGTCGGAGATCGTGAATGCGTCGAACGCCGAGGCGTCGCGAGCTGCGAAAAAGGCGAGCAGGAACAGTGCGGCGATACGCTTCATCGTCTCTTCCGTCAGGGCATTGTCGGACTCGCGACGGGCGCAGTCGCGGCCTTGTTCGATTCCAGGGCCAGCCTTCGGGTCAGGAAGCGATCCGCAGGATGTCGTTATAGAACGCCAGGCCCATCAAGGCCACCAGCAGGGTCAGGCCGACGTACTGGCCCGCGATCTGCGTGCGCTCGCTGACCGGGCTGCCCTTCACCAGCTCGATAAGGTAATACAGCAGGTGGCCGCCGTCCAAGATCGGGATCGGAAGCAGGTTCAGGATCGCGAGGCTCAGCGAGATGATCGCGAGGAAATTGAGGAACCACGCGGGACCCAGCTGGGCCGAGGTATTGGCGACCTGGGCGATCGTGATCACGCCCGAGAGGTTCTTCAGCGAGGCCTCGCCGGTGACCATGCGGCCGAGCATCACCAGCGTTTCGGTGGTGCGCTGCCAGGTCTCGGAGAATGCACGCGGGATCGCCGCGAGCGGGCCATAGCGCAGCATCGCGTCGTACTGCGGATCGATCGGCGCCGCGCCGATGCCGAGCAGCCAGGCGGGCTCGCCGGCGGCCGCGTTCGCATTGCGCCTCGGCGTCGCCGCGATCAGCTGGCGCTGGCCGTCGCGCTCGATCGCGAGTTCGAGCGCCTTGCCATCGGCCGCGTGCTGCGCGATCGCGGCCGGCACGTCGCGCCAGTCCGCGATCGCGCTGCCGTCAATCGAGACGATGCGGTCGCCGGGCTGGAGTCCCGCGGTCGCGGCGCCGCTGTCGGCGACGACCGAGCCGATCACGGGCGGCGAGGCGAACTGGCGCGGCGAGAGTCCGACCTCGCGGTACAGGTCTTTTTCCGCGGTGTCCGCCGGCAGGGTCGACAGCGCCAGGGTACGGCGGCGCTCGCTGCCGCCCGCATCGGTCACGACGACCGCGAGGTCGCGGCGCTCGATCGCGCCCTGCAGCAGGCGCTGGCTCGCGTCCGACCACGTCGCGACCGGCTCGCCGTCGATCGTGGTGATGCGGTCACCCACGGCGAATCCCGCGCTGGCTGCCGCCTGCTCGACGTGGCCGACCACGGGCAGGTAATCGGGCTTGCCGATCAGGAACATCAGCCAGAACGCGGCGAGCGTGAAGAACAGGTTGAACGCCGGGCCGGCCGCCGCGATCGCCATGCGCCGGCCGACCGGCTGGCGGTTGAACGCATGCGCCACTTCGTCCGGCGCGACCTCGGCTTCGCGCTCGTCGAGCATCTTGACGTAGCCGCCGAGCGGGATCGCCGCGATCGCGAACTCGGTGCCGTGGCGATCACGGCGCGACCACAGGGCCTTGCCGAATCCGACCGAGAACTTCAGCACCTTGACGCCGCACAGGCGCGCGACCACGAAGTGGCCGTATTCGTGGAACGTGATCAGCAGGCCCAGGGTGACGATCAGCCACCAGACGGAACCGAAAAATTCATTCATGGCGGGGATTTGGGGCCTGGAAGGGTGGCGATGATACGTTGCGCCTGACGGCGCGCAGTTAAATCGGCGTCAAGGATCGCGTCGAGGTCGTCGACCGGCCGGCTATCGACCGCGTCGAGGCAGCGCTCGATCGCCTCGGCGATCGCGGTGAACGCGAGGCGCTGTTCGAGGAATGCGGCGACCGCCTCTTCATTGGCCGCGTTGAGCACGGTCGGCGCGCTGCCACCGCTGGCGAGCGCAGCGTACGCGAGGTCGAGGCAGCGGAACGTGTCGCGGTCGGGGGCTTCGAACTCCAGGCGCGCGACCTGCAACAGGTCGAGCGCCTCGACGCCGGCCTCCACCCTTTGCGGCCAGGCGAGTGCGTGCGCGATCGCGGTGCGCATGTCGGGATTGCCGAGCTGCGCGAGCACCGATCCGTCGACGTACTCGACCAGCGAATGCACGATGCTCTGCGGGTGCACGACGACGTCGATGCGCGAGGCCGGCAGCCCGAACAGGTGATGCGCCTCGATCACCTCCAGACCCTTGTTCATCAGCGTGGCCGAATCGACCGAGATCTTGCGGCCCATGCGCCACTTCGGATGCGCGCACGCGCGATCGGGCGTCACCTTCTCGAGCTCGGCGGTCGTGCATCCGCGGAATGGCCCGCCCGATGCGGTCAGCAGGATGCGCCGCACGCCGGCCTCGGCCGACGCGCCCCCGCGCGGCAGGCACTGGAACACCGCGTTGTGCTCTGAGTCGAGTGGAAGCAGTTCGCCGCCGCCCCCGGCGAGCGCGGCATCGAGCAGCGCGCCGGCCATCACGATCGCTTCCTTGTTCGCGAGCAGCACGCGCTTGCCGGCGCGCGCGGCTGCGAGCGTCGACTCGAGCCCTGCCGCGCCGACGATCGCGGCGACGACGGTGTCGCAGGCCACGTCGGTCGCGGCCTCGAGCAGCGCCTGCGGGCCGGCTTCGACGCGGCAATGCACGTCGAGCGCGCGCAACCGCTCGCGCAGGTCTCCCGCGCAGGATGCGTCTGCGATCACGGCGAGACCGGGGCGGAAGCGCGCGCAAAGCGTGGCGAGGGCGTCGACGTTGCGGTGCGCGGCGAGTGCACCGATGCGGAAGCGGTCGGGGTGGCGAGCGACGACGTCGAGCGTGCTCGCGCCGATCGAGCCGGTCGCGCCGAGTAGCGCGAGCGTCCTCATGCGGCGAACAGCAGCCCGAGCAGTGCCTTGCCCGCGACGAACACGGGGATCGCCGAAAACACGCTGTCGACGCGATCGAGCAGGCCGCCGTGTCCGGGGAACAGCGCACCCGAATCCTTCACGTTGGCCTGGCGCTTGAGCAGGCTCTCGACGAGGTCGCCGAGGATCGAGGCAAGTACCGTCACGAACGCGAGCACGAGGAAGGCCGCGAGCATGCCGCCGCGCGCGCCGAGCCACGCGCTCCCGAGCAGCGCGACGATGCCGCCGACCAGCAGCGCGCCCCAGACGCCGGCGCGGGTCTTGTTCGGGCTCACGCGCGGCGCGAGCTTGGTGGTGCCGTAGCGCTTGCCGACGAAATACGCGCCGGTGTCGGCGGCCCAGACCAGCATCACCGCGAGCAGCGACCACGCGTGGCCCGACGGCGCGTCGCCGTGCAGGTGCACGAGCGCGAGCCAGGCCGGCAGCACCGCAAGCTCGCCTGCGGCGAGCTTGAGCGCGGCGTTTTCCCGCGTCGGAGCGGCGGCGAACGAGAGGTTGCGCAGCCATGCGAGCGCAAGCACCCACCAGGCGACGCCGGCGCCGATCACGACCCATGCGAACGGTTCCGCGCGCTGCGTCCACAGCAGCCACAGCAGCAACGCGTTGAGCACGAGGATGCCGATGCGCACGCCCTGGTGCGTGATGCCGGCCAGGCGCGTCCATTCCCACAGCGCCTGCAGCGACATCGCGCCGATCAGGATCGCGAATCCCCAGGTCGGAAGCAGCAGGATCGCGGCGATCGCGAGCGGCGCGAGCACCAGCGCGGTGAGCGTGCGTTGCTTCAACATGCGGCGCCCACTCCGGTTTCGCGCGCCTGCGCGGGGGTCGATCCGTAACGCCGGTCGCGTTGCGCGAACGCCGCGAGCGCGCGGTCCAGTTCGCGTTCGTCGACGTCGGGCCACAGCGTCTCGGTGAAATGCAGCTCGGCATAGGCGACCTGCCACAGCAGGAAGTTGCTGATGCGCTGCTCGCCGCCGGTGCGGATGAACAGGTCGACCGGCGGCTGGTCCGCGAGGCAGGTGTGGCGGCCGAAAGTCGCCTCGTCGATCGTGGCGGGATCGAGTTCGCCGCGCGACGCCGCTTGCGCGAGCTCGCGCGCGGCGTGCGCGATGTCCCAGCGCCCGCCGTAGTTCACCGCGATATTGAGGCGCAGCGCGGTGTTGCCGGCGGTGCGCAGCATCGAATCGCGCATGCGCGAGGCGAGTTCGGCGGAAAATCCATCGAGGTCGCCGACGAACGCGAGGCGCACGCCGTTGCGATGCAACTCGTCCACCTCGCGCTCGAGGGCCTTGAGGAACAACTGCATCAGCGCGCCGACTTCCTCGTCCGGGCGCTTCCAGTTCTCGCTCGAGAACGCGAACAAGGTCAGTGACTCGATCCCGCGGCGGCGGCAGTACTCGACCGCCGCCCGCACCGCCTTCTGCCCCTCGCGGTGCCCGAAACTGCGCGGACGATGCCGGCGCTCGGCCCAGCGGCCGTTTCCGTCCATGACGATCGCGATGTGGCGCGGGAGGTTCATGAGCGGGGCATAGGGAATGGGGAATGGGGAATCGTCGGGCAAGGGCGATGGCAGCGGCGACGGGCGGGCCTGCGAGGCAGTGCTTCGAACGAGGGCCTGTTCCCCATTCCCGACTCCCTGCCTCTCAAACCGCCATCAACTCGTCTTCCTTGGACTTCACGACGCCGTCGATGTCCTTCACGAAGCGGTCGGTGAATTTCTGGATCTCTTCCTCGGCGCGGCGCTCGTCGTCCTCGCTGATCTGCTTTTCCTTGAGCAGCTCCTTCGCCTGGTGCAGCGCATCGCGGCGCACGTTGCGCACGGCGACCTTCGCGTTCTCGCCCTCGTGGGCGACGTGCTTGGAGAGTTCCTTGCGGCGTTCCTCGGTCAGCGGCGGCAGGTTGATGCGGATCACCTGGCCCATGGTGTTCGGCGTCAGGCCGAGGTCGGAGGCGAGGATCGCCTTCTCGATCGGCCCGACCATGCTCTTCTCGAAAGGCGTGATCATGATCGAACGGGAATCGGCGACCGCGACGTTGGCGACCTGGGTGATCGGCGTGTCGTTGCCGTAGTACGGGACCTTGAGTGGCTCGATCAGCGCGGTGCTCGCACGGCCGGTGCGCAGGCGCGTGAGTTCGTGGCGCAGCGAATCGACGCATTTCTGCATGCGCGTCTGGGTATCCTTCTTGATCTCGTCGAGCATGGCGGGGCCACCGTTTCAAGGTTCGAGTGACGGGCGAGTATATCAGCGCCCAACGGCCCGCCCGCGCGCGCGCAGGGCTGCGCGATGGCAGGAATCCGCGCTGCGACGCAGCGTTCAGCGTGCGACGAGGGTGCCGATCGGTTCGCCGCGCATGATCCGCATGAGGTCGCCCGCCCGCGACATGTCGTAGATGCGCAGCGGGATGCGGTTGTCGCGACAGAGCGCGATCGCGGTGGTGTCCATCACCTGCAGGTTGCGCTGGATCACATCCTCGTAACTGAGGCGTTCGTAGCGCGTCGCGGACGGGTCCTTGGCCGGGTCGGCGCTGTAGACGCCGTCGACCTTGGTCGCCTTGAGCAGCAGGTCCGCGCCGATCTCGATCGCGCGCAGCGCCGCGGCCGAGTCGGTGGTGAAGAACGGGTTGCCGGTGCCGGCGGCGAAGATCGCGATGCGACCCTTCTCGATGTGGCGGATCGCGCGTCGGCGGATGAAATCCTCGCACACCTCGTTGATCTTGATCGCCGACATCGTGCGCGCGTAGCCGCCGGCCTTCTCGATCGCATCCTGCATCGCGAGCGCGTTCATGACGGTCGCGAGCATGCCCATGTGGTCGGCGGTCACGCGGTCCATGCCCGCGGCCGCGAGCCCTTCGCCGCGGAAGATGTTGCCGCCACCGATCACGACGCCGACCTGCACGCCGGCGCGCTGCACTTCGATGATTTCTCCGGCCAGTCGGCGCAGCACTTTCGGATCGATGCCGTAGTCGGCTTCGCCCATCAGCGCTTCGCCGGACAGCTTGAGGAGGATGCGCTTGTAGCGGGTGTCGGCAGGCATGGGGTGATCCGGAAGGCAAAACAGGCGCATTGTAACGGCTACCCGCGCGCGTGCGGCGGCGCTCGACCGCTGTTGACGCGCGATGGCTGCGGCGCAGGTGCGCAGGGTCCGCGGCGATGCCCGCGGAACGGTAAAGTGGCGTTCCGGCCAGGGAGGCATCGAGACCCGGATGAAGACCCTGCTGCTCGCGCTCGACCTCGGTGGCACCTTCGTGTTCGCTCTGAGCGGGGCACTCGCGGCCGTGCGGCGACGGCTGGACATCTTCGGCGTGCTCGTGCTCGCCGTCGCCGCGGCGACCTCCGGTGGCGTCGCGCGCGACCTGCTGATCGGCGCGGTGCCGCCGGCCGCGATCCGCGACTGGCGCTACCTCGCCGCCGCGATCGTCGCGGGCGTGATCACGTTCCGCTGGGCCGCGCTGATCGAGAAGCTGCAGAACCCGGTGCGCATGTTCGATGCAGCCGGCCTCGCGCTGTTCGCGGTGGCCGGGACCGAGAAGGCGCTCGCGTTCGGCATCGATCCGCCGATCGCCGCGTTGCTCGGAATGCTCACCGGCATCGGCGGCGGGATGGCGCGCGACCTCCTGCTGGCGCAGGTGCCGATGGTGCTGCGAGCCGACCTCTATGCCATCGCGGCGCTCGCGGGCGCGACGGTCGTGGTCGTCGGGGAAATGCTCGACCAGCATTCGCTCGCGGTCGTGCTCGCGGGCGCGGCGCTCTGTTTCACGCTGCGGATGCTCGCGGTGCGGCGCGGCTGGCAGCTGCCGCGCCCACCCGCCTCCAAGGAGGAGGCACGCATCGACCCCGAGGAGCGCGGCGACTGAGCGTCGCAGGCGCCGCGAACGAAAAGGCCGCGGAGGTCCGCGGCCTTTTCGCTACCCGGGTCGCAAGGATCAGACCTGCATCGCCTTCGCGACTTCCGCGGCGTAGTCCTCGACCACCTTCTCGATGCCTTCGCCGACGGCGAGGCGCTGGAAG
>DAIOWG010000009.1:0-13203 GCA_036758645.1 Dokdonella sp.
CCCTCAGCCCTCAGCCCTCAGCCCTCAGCCCTCAGCCCTCAGCCCTCAGCCCTCAGCCCTCATTTTATCGAGCACCTTCCCGATCCGCTCGCGCGTCGGCGCGCGCAGCAGCGCCTTCGAATGCGAGCGCAGCGCGGGAAGGTCGAGTCCGCGGATGGTTTCGCGGATTTCGAGCAGCATCCCCGGGTGCATGCTGAGGTCGGTGAGGCCGAGCGCGAGCAGCAGCGCCGTGTGGCGGCGATCGCCGGCCATCTCCCCGCACAGCACCACCGCGCGCCCGGCGCGACGCGCGGTCGCGATCGTCTGCGCGAGCAGCTTCAGCACCGCCGGGTGCAGCGGGTCGTAGAGGTTCGCGAGCTGGTCGTTGTTGCGGTCGACCGCGAGCGTGTACTGCACGAGGTCATTGGTGCCGATCGAGATGAAGTCGAGCGCGCGGATCATGCCCTGCAACGCGAGCGCGGCGGCGGGCACCTCGATCATCGCGCCGAGTTCGAAGTTGTCGGCGATCTCGTGGCCGGCCGTGCGCAGGTCGCGCGCGCACTCGTTGAGCATGCGCCTGACGCTCGCCATTTCGGCGGCGGCCGAGACCATCGGCACGAGGATGCGCACGGGCCCGTATGCGGATGCGCGCAGGATCGCGCGCAGCTGCGTCGCCATCAGTTGCGGATGGCGCAGCGACAGGCGCACGCCGCGCACGCCGAGCGCCGGATTCTCCTCGTCGTCGAGCACGAGCCCGCTCGAGTCGGCCTTGTCGGCGCCGAGATCGAGCGTGCGGATCGTCACCGGCAAGCCACCCATGCCGAGCACGAGGTCGCGGTAAGCGAGGAACTGCTCGTCCTCGTCCGGCAGTTCGCGCCGTTGCAGGAACAGGAATTCGGTGCGGTACAGGCCGATGCCGGCGGCACCGAGCGCGCGCGCCTGCGCGACGTCGCCGGTCGATTCGGCATTCGCGTGCAGCGCGATCGGCGTGCCGTCGCGCGTCAGCGTCTCGGCGTCGCGCAGCAGCGCGAGGCGCTTGCCCTTGTGCGCGGTCTCGCGTTGCCACGTGCGATAGCGCGAGAGGTCGACGGCAGTCGGGTGCACGACGACCTCGCCGTGCTCCCCGTCGATGAGGATCAGGTCGTCGTCCTGGATCGATGACAACGCTTCGTGTGCGGCGACGATCATCGGCAGGTGCAGCGAGCGCGCGAGGATCGCGCTGTGCGAGACCTGGCTGCCCGAGGTCAGCAGCACGCCGAGCACGCCATGTTCGGCCAGCGGGATCAGTTCGGACGGGGACACCGTGTCGCTGACGAGGATCTGCCCGACGCGCGAGGCGAGGCGGCGTTCCTCACGGCTTGATTCGCGCACGAGGCCGGCCTGCACGCGTGCGATCACGTGTTCGACGTCCTCCTTGCGGCTGCGCAGATAGGGATCGTCCATCGCTTCGAACATCGCGACCAGCGTGTCGCGCTGGATCTTGAGCGCCGCGCTCGCGCGATAGCGACCCTTGCGGATCAGGTCGTAGACGCCGGTGGTGAGTTCGCGATCGGCGAGCATCAGGCTGTGCGCGTCGATGAATTCGGCGACTTCGCGCGCCATCGTGCCGTGCAGCTTTTCGCGCAGCACGCGCATCTCCTCGCGCGCGGCGACCAACGCGCGTTGCAGGCGGGCGACTTCGGCTTCGACCTCGTCTTCGGCGAGTGGCCGCTCGTCGACGAGGAAGCGGCTGGGTTGCTCGAGCCGAGCGCGACCGAGCGCCATTCCGCGCGAAGCACCGCCGCCGGTCAGTACGAGTCGCACGCGCTTGCCTTCCTCCGCTGCGTGGCCGCCGCCTCGAGCCCGCGCCGATCCTGCGGCGCGGCGCACCCCATCCTACTGCCCTTCGTCGAACTTGCGTTCGAACAGGCCGAGCATCGCCTGCATAGCGGCCTCCTCGTCGGGCCCGTCGGTGCGCAGCGTGACCGGCGTGCCGAGCCCGGCGGCGAGCATCATCACGCCCATGATGCTCTTGGCGTTGACCTCCTTGCCGCGGCAGGCGAGGAACGCGCTGCACTGGAAATCATGCAGGGCCTGCACGAGCTTCGCGGACGCGCGCGCGTGCAGGCCGAGCTTGTTGCTGATGACGATGTCCTTTTCGAGCATTTTTTTGGGGCTAGGGGCTAGGGGCTAGGGGCTAGGAGCGAGGGGCTGCTTGTCACGGTGTATCGACCACGATCCCGCCGCGGCCGCCGGTCGCGGCGGTCTGCGCGAGTTCGTCGAGCGACTGTTCCGGGTAGTTGAGGACCCGCAACAGCATCGGCAGGTTCAATCCGGACACGCAATGCATGCGCACGCCGAGGTCGGGCAGGCGCCTGGCGATGTTGCACGGCGTGGCACCGTACAGGTCCGACAGTACCAGCACGCCATCGCCGCGGTCGAGTTCGCGCGCGTTCGCCGCGGCCGAGCGCAGCATCTGGTCGGGATCGGCGCTGGCCGCGACCTCCTGCACCTCGACCGCCAGCGGCAGCCGCCCGAGTACATGCCGTGCCGCATTCACGAGCGCGGCACCCATCGACTCGTGGGTCAGGAGCAGGACGCCGACGGTCATGGGCGCGCTCCGCGCACCGGGGTGAGGGACGAGCGGCTGGAGACGAGGGAATGGCGGCACGACATGCCGGCGCCCATCCATCGGGCACGCGCTGCGGTGCGTCGCATCCTCGCCCCTCGCCCTTCGCCGCTCGCCGCTGCTTTCATCATTCCAGCTCCCGGTGATACGTCAGCACCTGCGCATAGCGCTGGCGGAAGCGTTCGGCGAGATGCTCGCACAGGTAGACCGAGCGGTGGCGTCCACCGGTGCAGCCGATGCAGATCGTCACGTAGCTGCGGCTTTCGGCTTCGAAACGCGGCAACCAGGTTTCGAGGAAGCCGCCGAGGTCGCCCGCGTAGCCCATGACATCGGGCTTGGCTTCGAGCCATTCGCGCACCGGTGCATCCTTGCCCGAAAGCGGACGCAGGCGAGAGTCCCAATGCGGGTTGGGCAGGCAACGCGCATCGAACACGAAGTCCGCATCGGTCGGCACGCCGCGGCGGTACGCGAACGACTCGAACAGCAAGGTCATCGCGCCGCCCGCGAGGCCCATTTCGGTGATCACCACGCGCCGCAGCTGGTGCACGTTGAGGTCGCTGGTGTCGATCGTGCGGTCCGCGATCGCGAGCATCGGCCGCAGCAGGCGCCGCTCCTCCGCGATCGCGTCGGCGAGTCCCAGGCCGTCGCCGGACAGCGGATGGCGCCGGCGCGTTTCCGAATAGCGCTTGATCAGCACTTCGTCGCGCGTGTCGAGGAACACGAGCCGGTAGCCGACGTCGAGTGAAGCGAGTTGCGCGAGGATTTCGGGCAGCCGGTTGAGGTTCTCGGCGCGGTTGCGCACGTCGACGCCGACCGCCAGCTTGTGCGCGAGGCCCGCGGGTTCCTGCATGACCGCCTGCACGAACGCCGGCATCAGGGCGGCCGGCAGGTTGTCCACGCAGTAGTAGCCGAGGTCCTCGAGCGTGCGCAGCGCAACCGACTTGCCGGAGCCGGACAGGCCGCTGACGATGATGAGCTGCGCGGCGGCGACATCGGCCGGCGTGGCTGCCGGCGCGTCTACCATGGCGGGAGGCGGCGCATCTGGTGCGCCTGGCGATCGATGAACGTCTGCGCCGGGTCGAAACCCTTGCTCTTGAGCATGTGGCTGCGCACCGCGGCCTCGGCGAGCACCGCGATGTTGCGACCCGGCGCCACCGGAATCACGATCTGCGGGATCTGCACGTCGAGCACGTCGCGGTAGCCGACATCTCCGGTCAGGCGGATCATCGCATCGGCAGTCGTGTCGAGCTTCTGTGGCTTGAGGTGCACGATCAGGCGCAGGTACTTCGACGGCTTCACTGCGGTCTGGCCGAACATGTCGCGCACGTTGAGCACGCCGAGGCCGCGCACTTCGAGCAGGTCGCGCAGCATCTCGGGGCAGGTGCCGTCGATCACGTCGGGCGCGATCAGGGTGAACTCGGGCGCGTCGTCGGCGACCAGGCGATGCCCGCGCGTGATCAGTTCCAGGGCGAGCTCGCTCTTGCCGGTGCCGCTTTCCCCCGTGATCAGCACGCCGATCGAATAAACCTCCATCAGCACGCCGTGCAACGTGACCTGGCGCGCGAGGTTGCGGGCCAGCTGGTACTGGAGGTAGGTCAGCAGTTCATGCCCGCGCTTGGGGCTTTGCCACAGCGGCGTGTTGGATTCCTCGGCGGCTTCGCGCAGGTCCGCCGGGACCGCCTGGTCCTTGGTCACGAGCAGCGCGGTCGGTCGGTAGGCGACGATCTTCTCGACCGTTTCCCAGCGCTGGCGAGAATCGAGGCCGTCGAGGTAGTTGAGTTCCTCGGTGCCGATGATCTGCACCTTGTTCGGATAAATGATGTTGAGGTAACCCACGAGCGAGGGCCGGCGCTCCTGGTTGCCGCCGGTTTCGATCGCGCGAGTCTCCCCGCGCATGCCCGCGATCCAGCGCAGCTGCAGGCGCTCGCCGACCGCGTCGAACAGCTGGCGCGCGCTCAGGCGATCCATCGGGCGCGCGCGGGGAGCAAGGTCGAGGTGGCCATGGACATGCAACCGTGGGGATGCGCCCAGTGTAGGTCAGGACCGGCGCAGCCGCGAGCGGGGCGGCGGTAGCGTTGCTGTCGTCGCAGGAGCCCACGCCGTGGCGATTCGTCGTAGGAGCCCACCCTGTGGGCGATCCACGGAGTAAACCGGTCGTTCGGGTGATTGCCGATTCCCGCGATCGCGCACAGGGTGCGCTCCTACGGAGGAGGTCCCGATGGTCCCGGAGTCGGCCCTCAGCCCTCAGCCCTCAGCCCTCAGCCCTTTCTTCAGCGCCTCGTGCAACGCCGCTGCGTCCGCGGCCGCACGAAGTTGCGCCGTCACGCCGGCATTCGAGAACAGCTCCGCGAGTTCCGCCAGCAGCTTGAGGTGCTGGTCGGTGAAATGCGCGGGGACGATCAGCGCGGCGACGAGGTCGACCGGGACGTGGTCGTCGGCGCCGAAGTCGATCGGCGGATCGAGGCGCACGAACGCCGCGCGCGCTTCGGTCACGTCCGAGCTGCGGCCATGCGGGATCGCGACGCCGTGCCCTAGCCCGGTGCTGCCGAGACGCTCACGCGCGACGAGTGCGTCGCGCGTGGGCGCGGGATCCCCGCCGTCGGCCAGCAGCAGCGCGAGCCTGTCCAGCAGCTCGGCCTTGTCGCGAGCGACAAGGCCGCACTGCACCCGCGCGGCGGGCAGCAATTCGAGGAAGGGCATGGGGCTCGAGAGATCCTGTCGGCGTGCCGCCGGCGTCAGTTGTAGCGTGCGGCGCGCACGCTCTCGGCGTGGTGGTCGGTGAGCTTTTCCTTGTGCTTGCGCAGCTGCGTTTCGACCTTGTCCACCAGCACGTCGATCGCCGCGTACATGTCGGTGGCGGTCGCGTCCGCGTGCAGGGTCTTGCCCGACAGCTGCATCGTGACCTCGGCCTTGTGCAGAAGCTTCTCGACGCCGAGCACGATCGTCACATCATGCAGCTGGTCGAAGACGCGCGTGACGCGCTCGAACTTGCCGATCGCGTAGTTGTTCAGCGCTTCGGTGACTTCGACCTGGTGGCCCTTGACGTTGATCTGCATGTCTGACTCCTTCTGGATGGAACCGGTGCGTGCCGGCCCCGTTTCAGTACCCGCGCGTGACGCCGGAATCGGCCTCGGCGCGGTCGCACCTGATTGGACCTGCGGCCGCACGCAGTGTTCCCAAGCGGCGCCACGACGCGCGTTCACGCGCGGGATGGCAGGATGTCGCATCAGGCGAGCCTGCTGCGATCGTTCGACGAGGGAATGTTCATCGCTTCGCGGTACTTGGCCACCGTGCGGCGCGCGACATTGATGCCGCGCCGGTTCAGTTCGGTCGCGAGGCCCTGGTCGGAGATCGGCCGCGCGGTCTGTTCCTCTTCGATGAGCTTGCGGATCATCGCCTGGATCGCCGTCGCCGATGCCGAGCCGCCGTCGACGGTCGTCACGCCGCTCGAGAAGAAGTACTTGAACTCGTAGGTGCCGCGCGGCGTGTGCAGGAACTTGCGCGTGGTCACGCGGCTGATCGTGGACTCGTGCATGCCGATCTCGTCGGCGACATCCTTGAGCACCAGCGGGCGCATCGCCTCGGGTCCGAACTCGAGGAACGCCTCCTGCGCGCGCACGATCGCGCCGGCGACCTTGAGCATGGTCTCGGCGCGGGTCTTGAGGCTCTTGATCAGCCAGCGCGCTTCCTGCAACTGGCCCTTGAGGTAGTTCGCATCGTCGCGGCGCGCCTTCGCGATCAGGCTCGCATAGTGCTCGTTGATGCCCAGGCGCGGCTGGCAACCCGGCGCGAGCGAAACCTGCCAGCGACCACCGACCTTGCGCGCGTACGCGTCCGGCGCGACGAATTCGGCTGCCGTGGTCGCGAACCCGCCGCCGGGCTTGGGCGACAGCGAGCGCACCAGCGCGAGCGCGGTGTCGAAATCGCCTTCCTCCACGTGCAGGCGCTGGCAGATGCGCGCGCGGTCCTGGCGCGCGATGGTCTCCAGATGGTCGGCGACGAGCACGCGCGCGAGATCGAGCCCGGGTGTCCCTGCGTCGAATGCTTCGAGCTGCACGGCGAGGCATTCCTTGAGCGAACGACTCGCGACGCCGATCGGGTCGAACTGCTGCACGCGCCGGCGCACCGAGGCGACTTCCGCCGGGGTCACCACGTGCAGCGACGCAAGCGTCTCGCAAATGCCTTCGTCGGACTCGGCCAGGTAGCCGTCGTCGTCGATCGCCTCGATGATCGCGGCCGCGATCGCATGGTCGCGCGGCGACATCGGCGTGAGGTTGAGCTGCCACAGGAGGTGGTCGCGCAGGTCCTCGGGTTCGGCATCCTGCGGTTCGAGGCCATCCTCGTCGAGCGCGGTCCCGCGGTACTCGCTGCGCTCGAACTCGAGGTCGAGCGGCTGTTCGTCGGTGTCGGGTGCCTCGACCGCTTCGGCCTGTTCGAGCGGCTCGGCGTCGCCGTCGCCGTCCTCGCCCTCGGGCGCTTCCTCGCTGAGGTCGAGCAGGGGATTGGATTCGAGCGCGAGATTGAGCTCGATCTCCAGCTCCAGCCGCGAAAGCTGCAGCAGCCGGATCGCCTGCTGCAGTTGCGGCGTCAGGGCCAGCGACTGGCCCAGACGGAGTTGGAGAGCGGGTTTCATGCCCGAAGCGTGCCAAGTCCCGTTTCGGCCATCCTAGCGCCAAAGCCCCGCCGCGGGCAGGCCTTGACGAAATCCGCATTGCGGGCGGGCAATCGAGATCTGCCGATGCATCCCCCGCGCGGGAATCGCGGCGTGCTCGGCGCGCGACGTCGCGGAGCCAAAGGCCGACAAGACGGAAGACCGAAGGACGCCGAGTCCGAAGGAGAGCTCACGCGACGCCGCTCTTCGTGCACTCCGTTCGAGCCCTGGTGCCCGCGGAACGCCTCGCCGCTTGCCTACACCCCTCAGCCCTCAGCCCTCAGCCCTCGCGTTCCACCTCACATCCTGAATTCGCGCCCCAGGTACACCTCGCGCACCTGCTCGTTGGCGAGGATGTCGGCCGGCGTTCCCTGCGCGAGCACCGCGCCGTCGCTCATGATGTAGGCGCGCTCGCAGATGCCGAGCGTCTCGCGCACGTTGTGGTCGGTGATGAGGATGCCGATGCCGCGCGATTTGAGCTGGCGCACGATGCGCTGGATATCGACCACCGAGATCGGATCGATGCCCGCGAAGGGCTCGTCGAGCAGCATGAAACGCGGCTTCGCCGCGAGCGCGCGCGCGATCTCGACGCGCCGGCGCTCGCCGCCGGACAGGCTCACGCCCATCTGCGTCGCGATATGGCCGATCTGCAGGTCGTCGAGCAGCGATTCGAGTTCGGCGGCGCGGCCCGCCTCGTCGAGGTCGTCGCGGAGTTCGAGGATCGCGAGGATGTTGTCGGCGACGCCGAGCCGGCGGAACACCGAGGGCTCCTGCGGCAGGTAGCCGAGGCCGAGCCGCGCGCGCGCGTGCATCGGCAGGTCGGTCACGTCGCGGCCGTCGATGCGGATCGTGCCTTCGTCGGCTGCGACGAGTCCGACGATCATGTAGAACGAGGTCGTCTTGCCGGCTCCGTTCGGGCCCAGCAGGCCCACCACTTCGCCTTCGCCGAGCCGGAAACCGAAGTCGCGCACGACCGTGCGCGCGCGGTAACTCTTGCGCAGGCCGCTCGCGCTCAGCATCAGGCCGGGGTGTCCGTGCCGGCGGCGCCGTCCGCCGGCTGCGGTGGCGCGGCAGGGGCCGGATTCTTCGGCTGGATGATCATGTGCACGCGGCCTCCGGCTTCCTGGTTGCCGCTCTCCATCTGGCCGGTATTGGTGTTGTAGGTCATGTGCGCCCCACGGAATTCCCCGCGCCCCTGCTGCACGATCTTCACGCTGCCGCTGAGCTCGGCGATGCTGGTCGCGTTGTCGAATTCGATGCGGTCTGCCTGCGCGGTCATCAGGCCGCCGCCGTCCTGCTGTTGCTCGAGCCGCGCCTGGTCGCCGGTGAGGATCACGCGGCGGATCGCGCCGTTCGCATCCTGCTGGATCGTCGCCTCGGCCGCGTTCGCCTTCATCGTGCCCTGCACGACGCGCACGTCGCCGCGCAGGAACGTGGTGCCGGGCTTGCCGCCGCCGCCCTGGTTGATGCGCGAGTAGTTCGCGCTCACGTCCATCGGCTGGTTGCGGTCGGTGCTCAGCGCATGCGCCGGCAGCGTGCAGGCGAGCAGCAGGGCTGCGACGGTACGTTCAACGCTTCGAGCGCGCGGGTTGCAGGGTCGAATGGACATCGGACATGAGCTCCAGGATCCGGGCATCGAGGTCACCTCGCATGCCGGTGCCGCGGAGTATAGAGCCGGGTTGGCTGATCGTGGCCGGCGCGTCGGTCGCGATGCGGTGCTCGCGCGGCCATGCGGTCACGTCGCGCGTGACGAGTTCGACCGGCTCTTCGCCACTGGCGGCGTCGCGCCGCATTTCGACATGCCCCTGCAGCTTCATGACGGTGCCCTCGCGGTCGACCCAGGCCGCATCGGAGTGGCCGTGCCAGCCCTTGCCACTGCCGTCGACGAGCAGGTAGCTCGGCGTCGCCACGTGGATCGATCCGTCGTCGCCACGCCGGACCAGGCGCGGGCCGCTGACCTGGAACGTCCGGCGACCCTCCGAATCGAGCGCGTTGAGCGTGAAGTCCGCGAGCGTGTAGTCCGAGCGGGGTGGCCCGGCGAACTGTTGTGCATCGGGCCGATCGCGCAGCAGCCATGCGAGGTAACCGCTGCCCGCCGCGAGCAATGCGAGCGCGAACAGGGCGAACCAGTAACGCCTGCCGATCACCGAATCAACCCTGGTACAGCGCCAGTTCGCCTTCGACGCGGCCTTGCGCGGCAAGGATCAGGTCGCAGACCTCGCGTGCGGCACCGTCGCCGCCGGCCTTGCGCGTGCGCCAGTGCACGTGCGAGAGCATGTACGGATGCGCGTTCGCGGGCGCGACCGCGAGCCCGACGGTGCGCATCGCGGCGAGGTCGGGCAGGTCGTCGCCGGTCCACGCGACCTGCTCGGGCGCGAGCTGCAGCGCGCCGAGCAACTGCGCGAGGCAGGCGCGCTTGTCCTTCTGGTCCTGGTAGACGTGCGCGATGCCGAGTTCTGCCATGCGCAACGCGACCACGTGGCTGAGCCGAGCGGTGATGATCGCGACCTCGATGCCATTCGCGAGCAGGCGTTTGAGCCCGAAGCCGTCGAGCACGTTGAACGCCTTGAGCTCGTGCCCGTCCGCCGTGTACCAGAGCTTGCCGTCGGTCAGCACGCCGTCGACGTCGAACACGGCGAGCTTCACGCGCGCTGCGCGGTCACGGATGTCGGTGGGGAGGTCGGCGTGGTGATCGTGGGACATGCTATTGAGGGCTGAGGGCTGAGGGCTGAGGGCTGAGGGCTGAGGGCTGAGGCTGAGGGTGAGGGCTGGGCGTGGGCGTGGGCGTGTGACGTTGCATTCCTGACGGAGCGATGCAAGTGGCAGCAGGTAGAGCGGCGGGGCGAGCGCGTGCAGCCCTTGGCCCTCAGCCCTCAGACCTGCTTCGCGGTCAAACCACCCTCGCCCGCAGCAAGTCGTGGATGTTGAGCGCGCCCACGACCCGGTTGTCGTCGTCGACGACGAGCAGCGCGTGGATCTTGTGGGCCTCCATCAGGCGCGCGGCTTCGACCGCAAGCTTGTCGCCGGCGACCGTCTTCGGTTGCGGCGTCATCAGGCGCGTGACCGGGGTGGTGCGGAGGTCGATGTCGTCGTCGTCGACGGCGCGGCGCAGGTCGCCGTCGGTGAACACCCCGAGCAGGCGGCGCTCATGGTCGACGATCGCGGTCATGCCGAGGCCCTTCTGCGTCATTTCGACGAGGGCTTCGGTCATCGTGACGTCGGGGCCGACCATCGGCACCTTGGCGCCGACGTGCATGACGTCGTTGATCTTGAGCAGGAGCTGGCGCCCGAGGCTGCCGGCCGGATGCGAGCGCGCGAAGTCCTCGTCGGTGAAACCGCGCGCCTCGAGCAGCGCGATCGCGAGCGCGTCGCCCATCACCAGCGCGGCGGTCGTGGACGAGGTCGGCGCGAGGCCGAGCGGACAGGCTTCGGCCGGCACGCTGGTGTCGAGATGCACGTCGGCGAGGCGCGCGAGCGAGGAGCTTTCGTTGCCGGTCATCGCGATCAGCGGGATGCCCTGGCGCTTGATCAGCGGCAGGATCGTCAGCAGCTCGTCGGTCTCGCCGGAATTGGACAGCGCGAGCAGCACGTCCTTCTGCGTGATCATGCCGAGGTCCCCGTGGCTGGCCTCGCCCGGATGCACGAAGAACGCCGGGGTGCCGGTCGACGCGAGCGTCGCGGCGATCTTGCGCGCGATGTGGCCCGACTTGCCCATGCCCGAAACGACCACCCGACCCGCGCATTCGAACATCAGCTGGCAGGCGCCGAGGAAGTTCGCGTCGATGCGGTCGTGCAGTGCCTCGATCGCACGAGCCTCGGTTGCGATCGCGGCCTGCGCGCTGCGCACCAGCGCGGTCGCGTCGAGCAAGGGATTGCTCAGGGGGCGTGCCGCGGGACTCATCTGGGCATTCATCGAGGGGCGATCGGAGGGAGGGAGATGAAGGTGGGGAGACGCAAGCTTTCTGCGCAGTTGCAGGATTTTGAGTACCATGCGCGGCCTCATTGTAGCCGTTTCGCCGTCGGGTGGCCGGCGCTGCCAGGGCGGTCCCGGCGCGCCCGCCCACGAGGCAGGACGGTCCAACCGGCCCGGGCGTTGCACGCGCGCGGCCCTGGAATCGACAGGAAATGGACAGCACGACCGTACAGAATCTGATCCGGCAGGGCATGCCGGAAGCGCGCGTCGAGGTCAACGGCCCCGATGGCGTGCATTTCGAAGCCCTCGTGGTCAGCCCCGCGTTCGCGGGCAAGCTGCCGCTCGCGCGCCACCGCATGGTGTACGCGACGCTCGGCGAGTTGATGGGCGGCGCGATCCACGCGTTGTCGCTGCGCACGTTGACGCCCGAAGAAGCCTCCCGCGACTGATACCGAAGGCCTTCGCGGGCCACCATTCCGGGCCGGATGCCCGCAGGAACCCAACCGCATGGACGGCGACCAGAGTCGAGAGGCGCGAGTGGCGAAGATCGTGATCAACGGGGGCCAGCCCCTCAAGGGCGATGTGTGGATCTCCGGCGCGAAGAACGCCGTGCTGCCGATCCTCGCGTCGACGCTGCTGGCCGACGGCCCGGTCACGATCAGCAACGTGCCGCACCTGCACGACGTGACGACGACGATGGAGCTGCTCGGCCAGATGGGCGTGGAGCTCGTCATCGACGAGCGCATGAAGATCCACGTCGACCCGCGACCCGCGCGCAACTATTTCGCGCCGTACGACCTCGTCAAGACGATGCGCGCATCCATCCTCGTGCTGGGTCCGCTGGTCGCGCGCTTCGGCGAGGCGATCGTGTCGCTGCCCGGAGGCTGCGCGATCGGCTCGCGCCCGGTCGACCTGCACCTGCGCGGGTTGCAGGCGCTCGGGGCCGAGGTCAGCGTCGAGAACGGCTACATCAAGGCGCATGCGAAGCGGCTCAAGGGTGCACGCATCAACATGGACCTGGTCACCGTGACCGGGACCGAGAACCTCATGATGGCGGCCGCGCTCGCGAAAGGCACGACGATCATCGAAAACGCGGCGCAGGAGCCCGAAGTCCTCGACCTCGCCAACTGCCTCAACGCGATGGGCGCGAAGATCCACGGCGCCGGTACCGCGACGCTCGTGATCGAAGGGGTCGAACGCCTGTCCGGGACGACCTACGAAGTGCTGCCGGACCGCATCGAAACCGGCACCTTCCTCGTCGCCGGTGCGATCACCGGCGGCAAGGTGACGGCCAAGCACGCGCGGCCGAAGACGCTGGACGCGGTGCTGTCCAAGCTGGAGGACGCCGGCGCGCACATCAACACCGGTGAAGACTGGATCGAGCTGGACATGCAGGGTCGCCGCCCGAAGGCGGTCAACGTGACGACCGCGCCGTATCCCGCATTCCCGACCGACATGCAGGCGCAGTTCACCGCGCTCAACTGCGTGGCGGAAGGCGTCGGCATCATCACCGAGACCGTGTTCGAGAACCGCTTCATGCACGCGCTCGAACTGCAGCGCCTCGGCGCCGACATCCAGCTCGAGGGCAACACCGCGATCATCAAGGGCGTGTCGAAGATGTCGGGCGCGCCGATGATGGCGACCGACCTGCGCGCGTCCGCCTCGCTCGTGCTCGCGGGCCTCGTCGCCAAGGGCGACACGCTGATCGACCGCATCTACCACATCGATCGCGGTTACGAGAACATCGAGGAAAAGCTGGGCGGGCTCGGCGCGCACATCCGCCGCCTGCCGTCCTGACGCGAGCTCCGGCTTCCCCGCTGTCCGCGGGCTGGACGCGCGAAGCGCGGGCGGCGCCTTTCATGCACGCTCGCGCGAAAGGCTGCCGGCCGACCTTCGGTCGTCCAGCCTACACGAGCTTGTTTCACCCGCGTGCGCGGCTTGTAGGCTGGACGCGCGCAGCGCGGCCGGCGCTTTTCGTGCACACACACGCGCAGAGAGCCGGCCGACCTTCGGTCGTCCAGCCTACACGAGCTTGTTTCACCCGCGTGCGCG
>DAIOWG010000009.1:13303-22870 GCA_036758645.1 Dokdonella sp.
TTTTCGTGCACACACACGCGCAGAGAGCCGGCCGACCTTCGGTCGTCCAGCCTACGCATGCCCGAGGGATGCGGTCAGTCGCTGCGCATCGACACGAGCTTCAGCGTCACCGTGTCGCCGTTCTTCTCGGTCTGCTCGATCTGCACCGGCAGCCAGCCCAGCGATTGCGCGAACCAGCTGCGCGAGACGCGCTTGCGGTCGCTGCCGGGTTCGCCCATGCGCCGCATCAGCGTGGCCTCGAACGTCCCGGCTGGAACGTGCACGGATTCGACCGGGCCGCGCGCATAGCGCATCGTCTCGACGTGGTCCTTGACCGCGACGCGGTACTCGAACGTGGTGGCGCCGCGCAGCAGGTCGCTCGCGAGCCCGAGCGTGACCGATTGGCGGTCGATCGTGCCGGTCGTGATCGGGTATCGATGGGCCTCGCCGCCCTCCGACACGCGCGCCTCGCCCGCGGACCAGTCGAACCTCGCTTCGCGCGTGCGTTGCCGGAACGCGCCTTCCTGGCGATAGTCGTACACGATCGCCTCGGGTCGTCCGTCGCGCCAGCGGAAACGCGAGGTTTCCACCACGTGGATCCCGGCGAGCTTGGCGAGGCCCACGGTTCCCCGTGTTTCGCTGCGCAGGCGCCACTCGCCGTTGCGGGCATCGACGAGTTCGAGCGTGGTTCGACCCACCTCGTCGCCGTTGCGCAGCGTCGCGTACTCGGCGTGGAACGCTCGTACCGGCGCATCTGAAGCGGCGGCAGCCGTCGCCGCGAACAGCGCGAGGAGGCCCAGGCGTGGCGAAAGCGTCATCGGAGATCGACCTCGGGCAGGGAAACGCCGCGAGTGTGGGGGTGCGGCGCTGAACCCCGCGTCAAGCCGTTGCCGCGCAGAGCTGGCCATCGCGAAGCTGCAGCGGCGCCTCCAGCGCGACACCATCGTGCAGGACGCCTTCGATGCCGAGCGTGATCCGGCGTGCAGCGATCGCCGCAATGGTCGCGACCAGCAGCCGGTGTTCGTGGGCGAGCAGGCGGTCGGCCAGGGTCTCGGGCGTATCGCCGGGCAGCACCGCGATCCGCGCCTGCGCGAGCACGGGTCCGCCATCGAGCTCGGCCGTCACGAAGTGCACGCTGGAGCCGTGTTCCGCATCGCCGGCCGCGAGCGCGCGCCGGTGGGTATGCAGGCCGGCGTACTTCGGCAACAGCGAAGGGTGGATGTTGATGATCCGCCCGCTCCACGGCAACAGCACCGACGCATCGAGGATGCGCATGAAGCCCGCGAGCACGACGAGTTCGGCGCCGCTCGCCGCGATGCGCGCGAACAGGTCGGCATCGTAGGCCGCGCGCGAGGCGTAGCCGCGTGGATCCAGTGCGAGCGTGGGGATTCCGGCCGTTTCCGCGCGCCGCAGCGCAAGCGCCTGCGCCTTGTCGCCAGCCACGAGCACGACCTCGATCGGCAGCTGGCCATCGCGCCGCGCATCGATCAACGCCTGCAGGTTGGATCCGCGCCCGGATGCGAGCACGGCGATCTTGAGGGGCGGGATCCGGGATCGGGGAATCGGGATTGGCGAAAGCGGTTGCATCGGGTCTCGACGTTCGTTGCGAGCCAGTGACCGCGCGGATGGTGCTCTTCCGAATCCCGAATCCCGGAATGCCGGCTTCAGGAAATGTTGACGCGCTCCGCGCCATGCGCGGGCTCGACCGCACCGATCGTCCAGGCAGCGAGGCCGAGCGCTTCGAGCGCGTCGAGCGTCATGCCGATCTGGTCGCGCTGCACGATCAGCGCGTAGCCGATGCCGCAGTTGAAGGTGCGCAGCATCTCGTCGCGGGCGACCTTGCCTTCGCGTTGCAGCCAGTCGAACAGGGTGGGCCACTTCCAGCTGCCGCTGTCGATCGCGATGCCGAGGCCATCGGGCACCACGCGGATGATGTTCTCGCGCAGGCCGCCGCCGGTGATGTGCGCCATGCCGTGCACCGGCTGCTGGCGCAGCAGCGCGAGGATCGGCTTGACATAGATCGTGGTCGGCGCGAGCAGAGCGTCGTCGAGGCGCACGCCGCCGAGATCGAGGTCGAAGCCGCCGTTCTCGGCCGTGATGCCCGCGCGCGCGACGATGCGGCGGATCAACGAGTAGCCGTTCGAATGCGCGCCGCTCGAGGCGATGCCGATGATCGCGTCGCCGGCCTTGATGCGCGCGCCGTCGATGAGCGCGGATTTTTCGACCACGCCGACGGTGAAGCCGGCGAGGTCGTACTCGCCGGTCGGATACATGTCGGGCATTTCGGCGGTTTCACCGCCGACGAGCGCGCAGCCGGCGAGCTCGCAACCCCTGGCGATGCCGCCGACCACCGACACCGTGGTGTCGACGTCGAGCTTGCCGGTGGCGAAGTAGTCGAGGAAGAACAGCGGTTCGGCGCCCTGCACCAGCACGTCGTTGACGCACATGCCGACCAGGTCGATGCCGATGGTGTCGTGGCGGCCGAGCTGCTGCGCGAGCTTGAGCTTGGTGCCGACGCCATCGGTGCCCGACACGAGCACGGGCTCGCGATAGCGCCCGCCCAGTTCGAACAGCGCACCGAACCCTCCGAGCCCGGCCATGACCTCGGGGCGGAACGTGCGCCGTACCAGCGGCTTGATGCGTTCGACCACCTCGTTGCCCGCGTCGATGTCGACACCGGCGGCACGGTAGCTCAGCGATTCCAGTTCGGCAGGCATGACGACGGGCGGATTGTCGCGGGCGCGCATTCTAGCATTGGAGCCGGGATTCGGGATTCGGGATGGGGCAAGGCAGGGAACGCCGCGTGCGACGCGTGCCGCTTCCGAATCCCGAGCCCGTTCCGGATCCCGGCTTTGTGGACTCGCACGCACGCTTTGGGCAGACTGCATGCCCGATCCCGCTTCCGGCCACGCCCGTGCGAACCCTGATGTTGCTGCGCACCTTCGGTCTCGTGCTCGCGCTGATCGCGGGCGGGCTTGCCGTCGCGGCGCCGGCCACCTACGTGGGACGCACGCCGGTCAATTCGCAGTCCGACGAGGAACGTTCGTCGGCGTTGCGCACCGCGCTCGCGAATGTCGTGATCGACCAGGCCGGCGACAGTGGCGTCCTCGCGAACGCCGATGTCGCGAGGTCGGTCGCGCAGGCCGAACGCTACGTTCTGCAGTACAGCTACGAACGCAATGCGCTCGACGAAGGCGCGCCGCTGGTCCTGGTCGCGCATTTCGATGCAGGCTCGATCGATCGCATGCTGCAGCAGCATGGCCTCGGCCCGTATGCGGGCCTGCCGCAGGTTCCCGAAGTTCCGACCGAAGCGACGGCCTGGGTCGGCGACGTGCGAAATGCCGACGACTACGCGCGCGTGATCGCCTACTTCACGCGCAACAATTTCGTGCGATCGGTGCAGCCGCTGCAGGCGCAGGGCGACGCGCTGCTGCTGAAGCTCTCGCTCGCCACCGACCTCGCGCATTTCGTCGAGATCGTCGCGCTCGAGCGCGCGCTGACGGTCGCGCCAACGCCGGTGGAAGGCGCGGACACGGCGCTCACGCTGCAACACTGAGCGTCGCAGCCGATGCTGCGCCATCTTCCCAACCTGATCACCCTGCTGCGCATGGCGCTGGTCGTGCCGTTGTGCTGGATGATCTCGGACGGGCGTTACGATGCCGCGCTGCTGGTCGCGGCGATCGCGGGATTCAGCGACGCGCTCGATGGTTACATCGCCAAGCGGTGCGGCTGGCAAAGCTGGATCGGCGGCATGCTCGACCCGGTCGCGGACAAGCTGCTGCTGACCGCCGCGTTCGTGTGGCTCGCACTGGTCGGCGGCATCGCGGGATGGCTCGCGGCGCTCATCGTCGGGCGCGACCTCGTGATCGTGGCGGGGGCGGTCGCGTACCACAACCTGGTCGGCCGCTTCGATGCGGCGCCAAGCCGTCTTTCGAAACTCACGACCGTGGTCCAGATCGCCTACGTCCTGCTGGAACTGTTGCGGCTGTCGAACTGGATCGAACTGCCGCGGATCCTCCACCTGGCGGCGATCGCGGCAGTCGCCGCCTCGACCGTCGCCAGCGGCCTGCACTACCTGTTCGCCTGGGGACGCCGCGCACGTGACGTCGTGCGTTCCCGCAAGGAGACGATTCGATGACGGACACACCTGAACGCACGCGCGGACTCGCGTTGCACTGGCAATGGCTGATCCTCGCGCTGCTGCTTGGCGCGGTGCTGTACCTGCTCGCGCCGGTGCTGACGCCGTTCGTCGTGGCCGCGCTGTTCGCCTACCTGATGGACCCGCTGGTCGACCGGCTCGAACGGCGCGGGCTCGGTCGCGGCCTCGCGGTTGCGCTGGTGTTCCTCGTCGGCGGCATCGTCGTGATCGCAGTGCTGCTCGTGCTGGTGCCCTTCATCGAGCGGCAGATCGCGAACTTCCTCGCGCAGCTTCCGGTCTGGGTCGAGTGGTTCCAGAACCGCGCGACGCCGTGGCTGGAAGCCCGTTTCGGCATCTCGCTCGAGATCCTCGACACGCGCCGGCTCATCGATGCGTTGCAGGAGAACTGGAAGGCAGCCGGCGGATTCGCGGCGACGGTGCTCGGCGGCGTGTCGAAGTCCGGCATGACCGTGATCAGCTGGCTGCTGAACCTCGTGATGATCCCGGTGGTCGCGTTCTACCTGCTGCGCGACTGGGACCTGCTGGTCGAGCGCATCCATGCGCTGCTGCCGCGTTCGATCGAACCGGTGGTGTCGCGCCTCGCTTCGGAATCGGACGTCGTGCTCGGCGCATTCCTGCGCGGCCAGCTCAGCGTGATGGTCGCGCTCGGCGTGTTCTACGGCGTCGGATTGTGGTTCGCCGGGATCAGCGTCGGTCCGCTGATCGGCATGATCGCGGGCCTGATCAGCTTCGTTCCGTATCTCGGCGCGATCACCGGCGTGATCATGGCGATCATCGCCGCACTGGTGCAGTACCAGGACTGGTTCCACCTGCTGCTGGTGCTCGGGGTATTCGGCATCGGCCAGTTGATCGAGGGTTACGTGCTCGTGCCCAAGCTCGTCGGGGACAAGATCGGGCTGCATCCGGTCGCGGTGATCTTCGCGGTGCTCGCGGGCGGCGAGTTGTTCGGATTCCTCGGCGTGCTGCTCGCGCTGCCGGTCGCCTCGGTCGTGATGGTGCTGCTGCGGTATGCGCACGAGCGCTACAGGCAGAGCCAGTTGTATCGACAGTCCGAGCAGCCGACGATCGTGGTCGCCGGGGCGCCGACGTCCGATGTCGGCGAGGCCCGCGTGGTGGCGGTCGCGCACGCACCCCAGTCACCGCCACCTCCGTGAGCGCGCAGTTGCCGCTCGCGCTGCGCTGGCCGGCCCAGCAGCGGTTCGAGACGTTCCACGCCGGCCCGAATGCGTCGGTCCTCGAAGCGCTGCGGTGCGCCGCGCGCGACCCGGGCGCGCCCTGGCTGTTCCTGTCCGGGTCGCAGGGGAGCGGTCGCAGCCACCTGCTGCTCGCGACCTGCGCATTGGCCAGCAGCGAGGGACGCGGCGCGCAATATCTCCCGCTGGCGACGCTGCCCTCGCCGAACGCGGCCGCGATCCGTGGCTTCGGCGGCAGTGCGCTCATCGCGGTCGACGACGTGGAAGCGATTGCCGGCGACGCCGACGCCGAGCATGCGCTGTTCGATCTCTACAATCGCTGCCGCGCGCAGGCGGCGACGATGGTGTTCGCGGCGAACGCGCCCCCCGCCCGACTCGGTATCGGCTTGCCCGACCTCGTTTCGCGATTCGGTGCCTGCACGCGGCTGCCATTGAAACCACTCGACGAAGTCGAACGCCGCGACGTCGTGCGCGCCCGCGCGACCGCGCGCGGCATCGAGCTCGACGACAGTGCGCTCGACTGGCTGTTCACGCGGCGCAAGCGCGACCTCGCGACCCTGCTCGACCTGCTCGACCGCATCGACCGCGCGTCGCTCGCGGCGCAACGCCGCGTGACCGTGCCGTTCCTGCGCACGCTGCTCCACGGCGATTAGCTCGCGCATCGCCGGCGGCGGAGCGAAAGCAACGGCGAAACGCGAGAAGATGGCGACACGGAGCACACGGACGATGGCCTCCGGGTCGAGTCGCGGTCGACCGGCGAGCCTGCAGGCGGGAATCACCCGCCAATCGAATCGGGTGCGCTTGGCCTGGGCGGGCGACGCAGCCCGCGGGATTCAATCTTCCCGCTTCGGCCGCGGCTTCGATGTCTTTACCGCGGCCAGCCGCAGCTTTCGAGTTCGACGAGTTGCTGCGGCGTGCCGAGGTTGCGCCAGAATCCGTCGTGGCGTTCGCCCGTGAGGCGACCTTCGCGCATCGCGCGCTGGAACATCGGCAGCAGCTTGAAGCGTTGCGTGATTGCGCCAGCCACGAGTTGCGGGCGATAGACGCCGATGTTGCCGAACGTGAGACGCTCGCCGCGACCTTCCTCGTTCAAGCCCGACCCATCGAGGCAGAAGTCGCCGCGCGGATGGAAATCCGGGTTCGGTACCATCACCAGGTGGGCCAGGCCCGCGGGTTCCGCCGGCAGTCGCGCATAGTCGTAGTCGCTGACGATGTCCGCGCTGACGCCGATGAACGGCGAATCGCCGAGCAGGGGCAGTGCATGTGCGATGCCGCCGCCGGTTTCGAATGGCTCCGGGCCCTCGTCGCTGTAGTGGATGCGCAGGCTCCAGCGCGAGCCGTCGCCGAGCGCCTGCGGAAACAGCGCGGCGAGGTGCGAGAGATTGACCACGACGTCGCGAACGCCCGCTCGCGCGAGCTTGTCGAGGTGGTGCTCGATCAGCATGCGCCCGCGCACGCGCAGCAGCGGCTTGGGCGTCGAGTCGGTCAGTGGACGCATCCGTTCGCCGCGCCCGGCGGCGAAGATCATCGCGGTGCGGAGGCTCACGCGGGCGCGTCCGCGCGTGGCTGCGCGATGTCGCGCTCTCCGAGTGCGCGCTCCAGCAGCGAGGCGAAATCCGCGAGCTCGGGGTAGCGGCGCGCGACGCCGAGCGCATGGCGCCAGACCAGCGGCAGGTCGGCGAGGTACTGCGGCTTGCCGTCGCGGTACCAGAGCCGGCAGAAGATGCCGAGCACCTTGATCTGCCGTTGCAGGCCGACGAGGTCGAACCAGCGACGGAATCTCGCGAGGTCGACGTCGATCCCGAGCAGGTGCGCGTGCCGCAGCCGCTGGCGGTGCGATTCGAGCCATCCTTCGACGCGCTCGCCGTCCCATTCGATGTAGCAATCGCGCAGCAGCGAGACGAGGTCGTAGGTCAGCGGCCCGACCACCGCGTCCTGGAAGTCGATGACGCCCGGGCCGTCCCGTTCGAGCACGAGCAGGTTGCGGCTGTGGAAGTCGCGATGCACGAACGTGCGCGGCTGCTCCTGCGCCGCCTGCACGAGGAAGGTGAAGGCCGCCTCGATCACGTCCCATTCCTCGCACGCGGGCGCGAAACCGAGGTGGCGCCGCAGGAACCATTCCGGCATCAGCTCCATCTCGGCGACGAGTCGGCCGCGGTCGTAGGCCGGCAAGCCAGACACGTCCACGGTCGACTGCATCCGCAGCAGCGCGTCGAGCGCATCCGCATACAACGCATCGACGCTGCCGTCATCGAGCTCGGGCAGGTACGTGCGCGTACCGAGGTCCTCCATCAGCACGAACCCGTGGCGACGGTCGACCGCGAGCACTTCGGGTGCATGCACGCCTGCCTTGCGCAAGCGCGCGGCGACGTCGAGCCAGGGAGCGATGTCTTCCTTGTCGGGCGGCGCATCCATCACGATTCGCGTCGGCCCGTTGCCGGTCACGCGCCAATAGCTGCGGAAGCTCGCGTCGGCCGACGCAGGCCGGATGTCGAGGTCGCTCACGGCGAGCGCGTTGCGGGCGAACTGGCGGAGCGCCTGCGCGCGGGAGTCGTTGGATCGCAAGGGCTCGGGTCCGGTACGGGTGGCCTGGAAGTCTAGCAAGCCGTCTCGCGGGCGCACGCCGGCGCCGCATTGCGCCAGCCGCCCGGATACAGTACTATTTCGGTCCTGTATCGACCTCCCGAGGGCTCCCGTGCTGCGCGTCAGCAAGCTCACCGACTATGCGACGGTCGTGATGGCCTGCCTCGCTGCGCGCGGCAGCGACCTTGCGAGCGCGCAGGCGCTGGCCGACAGCGCCCGCCTCGAAGTGCCGACCGTGAGCAAGCTGCTCAAGCAACTGGCCCAGGCCGGACTGGTCGTCTCCACGCGCGGCGTCAATGGTGGCTACCGCCTCGCACGCGCGCCGGAAGGCATCACGATCGCCGACATCGTGATCGCGATCGAGGGGCCGATCGGCATGACCGAATGCAGCGTGCACAGCGGTGTGTGCGGGCACGAGCCGCACTGCGGCGTGCGCGTGAACTGGCGACGCATCAACCAGGCGATCGCCGGCGCGCTCGCGAGCGTGACGCTGGCCGAGATGTCGCGACCGCCGGCGCGGCGCAGCGTCGCGACTCCGTTGCGGGTGGCCAGCGCATGAACGCAGGCAAACACGCGATGGTGGGCGAGGAGACCCGCGTGGAGCACGAGCCGCGCACCGCGCCGCTCGAGCTCGCCGGCAATGCGGCGGTGGCCGCGGCGATCAACCGTCGCTACGAGGCCGGTTTCGTCACCGACATCGAAAGCGAAAGCCTGCCGCCGGGTCTCGACGAAGGCGTCGTGCGCGCGATCTCCGCGCGCAAGGGCGAGCCGGACTGGATGACCGAATGGCGGCTCGCCGCCTACCGGCACTGGCTCACGATGTCTGCGCCGCACTGGGCCAAGCTCGAGATCGCGCCGATCGACTTCCAGGCGATCAGCTACTTCTCGCGTCCGAAGAACCAGCCGAAGTCGCTGGCCGAAGTCGACCCGAAGCTGCTCGAGACCTACGACAAGCTCGGCGTGCCGCTGCACGAGCGCGCGCGCCTGGCAGGCGTCGCGGTCGATGCGGTATTCGACTCGGTGTCTGTCGGCACGACGTTCCGCAAGGAGCTCGCGGAGAAGGGCATCGTGTTCTGCTCGATGTCGGAGGCGATCCGCGAGCAGCCCGATCTCGTCAGGCAATACCTTGGTTCCGTCGTGCCGGTCGGCGACAACTATTTTGCGGCGCTCAATTCCGCAGTGTTCTCGGACGGGTCGTTCGTGTTCATCCCGAAGGGCGTGCGTTGCCCGATGGAGCTGTCGACCTATTTCCGCATCAACGCGGGGCACACCGGCCAGTTCGAACGCACGCTGATCATCGCCGAAGAGGGTGCGGTCGTCTCGTACCTCGAGGGCTGCACCGCGCCGATGCGCGACGAGAACCAGCTGCACGCGGCCGTGGTCGAACTGGTCGCGCTGGACGATGCGAACATCAAGTACTCGACCGTGCAGAACTGGTACCCCGGCGACGAGAACGGCGTCGGCGGCATCTACAACTTCGTGACCAAGCGCGGCGACTGCCGCGGCGCGCGTTCGAAAATCACCTGGACCCAGGTCGAGACCGGTTCGGCGATCACCTGGAAGTACCCGAGCTGCGTGCTGCGCGGCGACGACTCGGTCGGCGAGTTCCATTCGGTCGCGCTGACCCACCATCGCCAGCAGGCCGACACCGGC
>DAIOWG010000010.1:0-15649 GCA_036758645.1 Dokdonella sp.
GACGCCGGTCTCGGCGTACCTGCACTCGGCGACGATGGTCAAGGCCGGCGTGTTCGTGC
The DNA here is from genome assembly GCA_036758645.1 of Dokdonella sp. Lineage (GTDB taxonomy): Bacteria > Pseudomonadota > Gammaproteobacteria > Xanthomonadales > Rhodanobacteraceae > Dokdonella_A. The sequence continues at coordinate 60 of DAIOWG010000010.1, forward strand.
TCGCGCGGTTCTGGCCCGTGCTCGCGGGCACGGAGTGGTGGTTCTGGCTGGTCGGCGGAGCCGGCGCGACGACGCTGCTGCTCGGCGCATTCGCCGCGATGTTCCAGAACGACCTCAAGCGCGTGCTCGCGTACTCGACCATCAGCCATCTCGGCCTGGTCACGCTGCTGTTCGGCCTCAACAGCAAGCTCGCCGCGGTGGCCGGCGTGTTCCACATCATGAACCACGCCACGTTCAAGGCGTCGCTGTTCATGGCCGCGGGCATCGTCGACCACGAGACCGGCACGCGCGACATCCGAAAGCTCAATGGGCTGATCCGCGCGATGCCGCGCACCGGTGCGCTCGCTCTGGTCGCGACCGGCGCGATGGCGGGCGTGCCGCTGCTCAACGGCTTCCTGTCCAAGGAGATGTTCTTCGCCGAGACCGTCCACGCGTCTTCCTACCCGATCGTCGGATGGGCGCTGCCGGTGATCGCGACGGTCGCGTCGGCGTTCGCCGTGACGTACTCGCTGCGCTTCGGTTTCGACATCTTCTTCGGCGAACCCTCGCGCGATCTTCCGCGCACGCCGGAGGAACCACCGCGCTGGATGCGCGTTCCGATCCAGTTGCTGGTGCTTGCCTGCCTCGTCGTCGGCATCATGCCCGAGCTCGCGGTCGGCGAAATCCTCGCGGCGGCCGCGGCGCCCGTGGTCGGCGGCGTGCTGCCCGGCTACAGCCTCAAGGTCTGGCACGGCTTCACGATGCCGCTGTTCATGAGCCTGCTTGCGATCGGAGGCGGAATCGCCGGCTACATGTGGCTGGGCCCGCGCATGGAGCGAGGGCGTTTCGACCGACCGCCGCTGCTCGGTCGGCGCCGACCCGGCCAGGGTTTCGAGGCCGGATTGCTGGTTCTCACGCGGCGTTCGCGCGACCTCGTGCGACTGGCCGGCACGCGGCGATTGCAGCCGCAACTGTTCATCGCGATCGCGACCGCGGTCGTGCTCGCGACGCTCGCGGTGCGCGGCTACCCGTTCGGAGCGGGCGACCGCACGCGCCTGCCGGCCTCGCAGGCGTTCGTGCTGCTGTGGATCATCGGCATGATCTGCGCGGTCGGCGCCGCATCGATGGCGAAATTCCACCGTCTCGTCGCGGTCGCCCTGATGGGCGGCGCGGGACTCGTCACCTGCCTCACGTTCGCGTGGTTTTCGGCGCCCGACCTCGCGTTGACCCAGATCGTGGTCGAAGTCGTCACCACCACGCTGTTCCTGCTGGGCTTGCGCTGGCTGCCGATGCGGCAGCCCGGAAGCGAACGCACCCGGCTGCGGGATCGCGCGCGCCGCGCGCGCGACCTGCTGCTCGCGATCGTCGCCGGCGGCGGCATGGCGGCGCTTTCGTTCGCGTTCCTCACGCGGCCCGCGCCGCACAGCATCTCGCCGTTCTTCCTCGAAACTGCGCTGCCGGGTGGCGGCGGCGCGAACGTCGTCAACGTGATCCTGGTCGACTTCCGCGCGTTCGACACGCTCGGCGAAATCACCGTGCTCGGCGCGGTGGCGCTGACCGTGTTCGCGCTGCTGCGCCGATTCCGGCCGCCACCCGAGAGCACGGTGCAGCCGCGCCAGCAACGCGCGTTGCCACCGGATGTGAGTACCGACCTGGTCAAGCCGCGCCGCGAGGAGGAAGTGCAGGGCGGTTACATGCTGGTACCGTCGGTGATCATGCGGATGCTGCTGCCGCTCGCGCTGCTGGTGGCGGCGTACATGTTCCTGCGTGGCCACAACGAACCCGGAGGCGGGTTCGTCGCGGGCCTGATCGTCGCGATCGCGATGATCATGCAATATCTCGGCTCGGGCACGCGCTGGGTCGAGGCGCACGCGAACGTCTGGCCCGCGCGCTGGATCGCGAGCGGCCTGCTGGTCGCCGCCACCGCCGGGCTCGGCGCGCTCGCGCTCGCTTTCCCGTTCCTGACGAGCCATACCGCGCACATGACGCTGCCGCTGCTCGGGCAAGTGCACCTGCCCAGCGCGGCGCTGTTCGACTTCGGTGTGTTCTCGGTGGTGGTCGGCGCGACGCTGCTGATCCTGACCGCGCTGGCGCACCAGTCGATCCGTTCGCACCGGAAGGCTGCGCCCGCGCACGACACGATGGAGGTCCGCTGATGGAAGTGCTGCTCGCGCTCGTGATCGGCGTGCTCGGCGGAGCCGGGGTCTGGCTCGTGCTGCGCCCGCGCACGTTCCAGGTCGTGCTGGGCTTCGCGCTGCTGTCCTATTCGGTCAATCTCTTCATCTTCAGCATGGGCAGCCTCTCGATCGACCAGCCGCCGATCATCGCGCCGGGCGTGCCTGCGGATCTCGAACACTATTCGGACCCGATGCCTCAGGCGCTGGTGCTGACCGCGATCGTGATCGGTTTCGCGACCACCGCGCTGTTCCTCGTGGTGCTGCTGGTCTCGCGCGGACTGGCGGGCACCGATCACGTCGACGGGACGCCCGACGAATGAATGCGCTGCAGGCCGTGGTGGTCGTCCCCGTGGTGCTGCCACTGCTGGCCGCAGCGGTGCTGCTGCTGCTCGGCGACGGTCGTCGCCGGCTCGGCTCGATCATCAACGTGGCGGCGACGGCGGCCGGCTTCGCGGTGGCCGTGGTGGTGTTCCGCGCGGTCGATGCGGCGCCCGGCCCGGGCGCGATCGCGGTGCACCTGGCCGCGAACTGGGCCGCGCCGTTCGGGATCGCGCTGGTCGCGGACCGGCTGTCGGCGCTGATGCTGGTGCTGGTCGGCATCGTCTCGCTCGCGAGCGCGCTCTACGCGACGGCGGGTTGGGCGCGTGCCGGCGCGTATTTCCGTCCGCTGTTCCAGATCCAGCTGATGGGCCTCAACGGCGCGTTCCTGACCGCCGACCTGTTCAACCTGTTCGTGTTCTTCGAAGTCATGCTGGCGGCTTCGTATGGCCTGCAGCTGCATGCATCGGGCTGGCCGCGCGTGCGATCGGGGCTGCACTACATCGCAGTCAACCTGCTCGCGTCGTCGATGTTCCTGGTCGGGCTCGCGGTGCTCTACGGCGTGATGGGCACGCTGTCGATGGCCGACGTCGCCGACAAGATGGCGCTGGTACCCGCGGGTGACCGGGGCCTGCTCCACGCGGGCGTCGCGATCCTCGCGATGGCATTTCTCGTGAAGGCCGCGGTATGGCCGCTCAACGCCTGGCTGGTGCCGGCGTACAGCGCGACCAGCACGCCGGTCGCGGCGTTGTTCGTGCTGATGACCAAGGTCGGCGTGTACGCGGTGCTGCGCATCTGGACCCTGATGTTCCCGCCGGACACCTTGCCGGATGCGCAGTTCGGATGGCAGGTGCTGCTCGGCGGAGGACTGGCGACGCTGGCGTTCGGCGCCTCGGGCGTGCTCGCATCGATCCGACTGGACCGCATCGCCGCGTTTTCGGTGATCGCATCGTCCGGCACGTTGCTCGCGGCGTTCGCATTCGGTGCATCGTCGATCGGCGCCGCGGCACTGTTCTACCTCGTCGGTGCCACGCTCGCCGCGAGCACGCTGTTCCTGCTGGTCGAACTCGTGCAGCGCACGAGCGCGGCGGGCCAGGCACGGCGCACCGCGTTCGCGGAAGTGCCCGACGAGGACGACAACCTCGACGACGACCAGCTGCCGCTGGTCGGTCGAGTGTTCCCGGTGTCGGTGGCCGCGCTCGCGCTTGCATTCCTGGCCTGCGCGCTGCTCGTGGCTGGCCTGCCGCCGCTGGCCGGGTTCCTCGCCAAGGCGTCGCTGCTGGTCGCGGTCGTGCGGCACGGCCCACCCGGATTCGCCGGCGCCGGTGCGATCGCGGCGACCTGGCTGATGGTCGGCCTCGTGCTGTATTCGAGCCTGTGCGCGTCGATCTCGCTGATGCGCGCAGGCATCCGGCACTTCTGGGCCAAGGGTGGCGGCACCGCGCCGGTCGTGCGCAGCGTGGAAGGCATCGCGCTGATGCTGTTGATCGGCGCGAGCCTCGCGCTGACGGCATTCGGCGAGCGCGCGCTGCGCTATACCGAAGCGACTGCGGCCTACCTGCAGGCGCCGCGTCCCTACATCGATGCAGTGTTGTCGGCGCGCAGCCTGGAGCGCGCGTCGGCGGCCGCGCCGGAGCGGGGGGCGGGTCGATGAGCGCGTTGCGCAGGCTGATGCCGGCGCCGCTGACCTCGGCCGGGATGGTCGTCGCGTGGCTGCTGCTCGCGCGCACGCCGGGCATCGTCGACCTCCTGCTCGGCCTCGTGCTCGCGCTCGCGATCCCGCACGCGTTCCCCGGACTGCGCTTCGACGATGCGCGACCGCGGCGCCCGCTGGTGATCGCGCGGTTCGTGCTGCGGGTGTGCGCGGACGTCGTGGTGTCGAACCTCGAAATCGCGCGCGACACGCTGCGCTGGCGCTGGCGCCGGCCGGCGCACGCGTTCGTCGTGATCCCGCTGGAGCTGAGGCATCCGGTCGGACTCACCGCGCTCGCGATGGTAACGACGATCGTCCCCGGCACGGTCTGGTCGGAACTCGCGCTGGATCGCAGCGCGATGCTGCTGCACGTATGGGATGCACCCGATCCATCGGCGTTCGCCGAGCGCTTCAAGGCGCGCTACGAGCGCCCCCTGCGCGAGATCTTCGAATGAGCATGCTGCTGGTACAGGCGATCGCGTTCACGCTGGGTTGCTATGCGATCTCGTCGGTGATCGTGGTGGTGCGGCTGGTGCGCGGACCACGCGCGCAGGATCGCGTGTTCGCGCTCGACCTTCTCTACATGCACGCGGCGCTGGTCGTGCTGGTGTCCGGGATCCTGCACCAGAGCGACCGCTACTTCGAGCCGGCGCTGCTGATCGCGCTGTTCGGCTTCGTCAGTTCGGCCGCGATGGCGAAGTTCATCCTGCGCGGCGAGGTGATCGAATGACCGGCGCATCTCCGGCAGTGGAGGCGGTGGTCGCGGCCTTGCTGGTGCTGAGCGGACTGCTGGTGCTGGTGTCGGCGCTCGGCTTCCTGCGCCTGCCCGAGTTCTTCCTGCGCATGCATCCGGCCACGCTCGCCTACACGCTCGCGAACTGGTGCGTGGCGATCGCAGGCACCGTGTATTTCTCCGCGCTCGAAAGGCGCCTGCTTGCCTATCCGCTGCTGATCCCGCTGGTGCTCGCGTTCACCGTGCCGGTGACGACCGTGCTGCTGGCCCGCGTCGAACTGTTCCGGCGGCGCCTCGCAGGGGGGCAGGACACGCCGCCGAGCATCACGCCGCCCGATGCGCTGCCGCCGGACGCGATGCGCGACGACGTCTGAACGATCGCAGGGTGCCGGACGGCAAACGGCCCATGCGGCGCGTGCCGGCATGGGCCGTCCGTCGGACGCTGGTGCGCGCCCTCAGGTGTTGACCTCGATGCGGCGACCGCGCATCCAGGTGGCGGCGGCGACGAGCGCGACGCCGATCGCAGCGCCGATCCAGAGGTTGGCGGTGCCGAGCAGCGCATAGACGCGCGCCGGATCGAAATTGCGCACGACCTCGTCGTCGTTGAAGCGCCACTGCATCGCGCGCCAGGTGTCGTCGCCGAGCCAGCCGCCGGGCATCACGCTGAGCAGCAGCCGCGCCGCGACATCCTTGATCGCCACGAGGTTGTCGAAATTCGGCAGGCCGAGCGCACCGAACCAGAAGTTCAGGAATACCGCGAGCAGCGGCAGCACCACCGCCCACAGGAACGGCTTGCTGCGTGCGAACGCGGACCAGAACAGCAGCCAGCCGACGGTCGGCAGCGCCCACAGCGCGTCGACCGGAATCGTCAGCAGCAAGCGCCAGAACATGCCGAACGGGTGCGCGGCTGCGATCGCGGGCAACACGTTCACGCCGTGTGCCGCCGTCCACAACGTCACCACCAGCAGGAACACGATGTAGGCCGCGGTCGCGACGACGAACGAGAGCAGCGGGGCGAACAGCATCGCCGCGATCGCCTTGGAGAGCACCGTGGAGCCGTCGGAAACCGGCAGCGACTTCCAGAACAGCACGCTGCGGTCGCGACGGTCGTCGTAGAGCGCGCCGAGCAGGTAGAAGAAGAGCACGAAGAACAGCACCAGGCAGGTCACCGCGCCGAACATCAGTTGCACCATGTCGAGCGCGTTGCCGGCCTGGATCATGTCGTTCGCGTCGAGGCTGGACTTCAGCTTGTCGAGCGAGAAACCCAGGTGCACGCTGTTGCGGCGACCGACCACTTCGGCGGTGAGGATGCCGAACACGGTGACCACGAGGATGGTGACGCAGGTCCACACCGGCGCCCAGAAGAATCCGCCGCGGTGCTCCCAGTATTCGCGCTTGAGCAGGAGGGCGAGCTTGTTCATGCGTAGGTCCCCTTCATCGTCGCGACGAACAGGTCGGCGACGCTCGGTTTGTGCAGTTCGCCGAGTTCGGCGAGGCGCGTTCGGTCGACGCCGTCGAACAGGAAGATCGACTTGCCGAACACCTGGCGCTCGTTGAGCGGCTTGAGCGCGCGCGCGGCCTCCGCGCGATCCGGGTTGACCATCACTTCCGCGTAGCGTTCGGCGACTTCGTCCATCGTCGCGGCGAGCGCGATCCGCCCGCCCTGGATGAACATCAGGTCGGTCAGGATGTGCTCGACTTCCTCGACCTGGTGGGTGGTCACGATGATCGTCTTCTGCTCGTCGAAGTAGTCCGACAGCAGGCTCTCGTAGAACGACTTGCGGTACAGGATGTCGAGGCCGAGGGTCGGCTCGTCGAGCACCAGCAGGCGCGCGTCGATCGCCATCACGAGCGCGAGGTGCAGCTGCACGATCATGCCCTTGGACAGTTCGCGCACGCGCATGCCCTGTCCGATCTTCGTGTGCGAAAGGAACGCGAGGCACTTTTCGCGCGAGAAGCGCGGGTGCACGCCGGCGACGAACTCGATCGCCTCGCGCACGCGCAGCCAGCGCGGCAGCACCGCGACGTCGGCGATGAAGCACACCTGTTCCATCAGCTGGGCGCGCTGGCGGCGCGGGTCGAAACCCAGCACCGACAGCTCGCCCTCGAAACCGGTCAGGCCGAGGATCGCCTTCAGCGCGGTGGTCTTGCCGGCGCCGTTCGGACCGATCAGGCCGACGATGCGCCCGGCCTCGATCTCGAAATCGACCGAATCGAGTGCGACCGTCTTGCCGTAACTCTTGCGCAGGCCGCGGGCGTGGACGACGGCGTTCATCGGCCCTCCTCGTGGCGCGGTGCGCGCATCAGTTCGGCGAGGTCGAGCCCGAGGCGCGCGAGGCGCGCGTGCAACGCGGGCCATTCCTCCCGCAGGAAGCGCTCGCGTTCGGATTCCAGCAGCGCAGCGCGGGCGCCTTCAGTGACGTACATGCCCAGTCCCCTCCGTTTTTCCACGAGATTCTCGTCGACCAGTTCCTGGTATGCCTTGGACACGGTGATCGGATTGATCTGGAAATCACCCGCGACCTGGCGCACCGAAGGGAGCGGATCGCCCTGCTTGAGGACGCCATCCAGGATCATCGCCACCACGCGGTCGCGCAGCTGGCGATAGATCGGCGTCGAATCGTTCCAGGTGATGCTCATCTGGTTCATTCCCGGTAGGCGCGGTGCATGGACTTGCCGAAGGAATAGTAGGGCATGCCTGTTCCGCCCCCGGCCGGCGCCGCCGAGTAGTCGAGCGAGGCGAAGAAGTCGCCCCGCTCGTCGTCGGAGCCGGACGCGGGCGCGCGCACCGTGACGGTCGCGAGCAGCGTCGGCTCGACGTCGGGTACGACCTTCACGACCGGGAGCGTGACGACCGCGTGGTCGAACGCGGTCACGATCGCGGCGGGGGCCGGCAGCGCCGCGCCGGTCGCGCCCGCGGGGGCGGATGAGCCGGACATCAGGGCAGCCACGGTCGCGCCGGTGGCGGCGACGGCAAGCGCGAGCAGCAGGGTACGGGTCAGTGAAGCATTCATGACGGCCTCGTCGGCGGTTGATGAAGTAGTGTTGTAGTTAACTATAACACCAAATCCGAAACCGTCAAGGGGTCGGCACCCATGACCGATGGGGGATCAGCCGCGGCTCGCGGCTTCGAGCGCTTCCTGGGCCTCGAGCCAGGCGTCCTCGAGCTCGGCGATGCGCGCGTCGAGCTCGGACTGGCGGCGCGTCATCAGGGCCACCTCGGCCGCGCGCGGACCTGCGTAGAGCGCGGGGTCGGCGAGCTCGGCGCGCAGGCGTGCCCGCTCCCCCTCGAGCGACGCGAGCTCGGTTTCGACGCGCCTGGCCTGGTTGCGAAGCGGCGCCAGCCGCGCGCGCTGGTCGGCGCGCTCGCGCCGCCCCTCGCGCCGCGTGTCGACCCCGACCGTGGTCGCAGCGGCCACGTCCTGCGTGCCCGCGAGCACGAGCCGCGCGTAGTCGTCGAGGTCACCGTCATAGGGACGCACGCGACCCGTGCCGACCAGCAGGTAGTCGTCGCAGACGGCGCGCAGCAAGCCGCGGTCGTGCGCGACCAGCACCACGGCGCCCGCGAACTCCTGCAGCGCTTCGGCCAGTGCCTCGCGCGTGTCGATGTCGAGGTGGTTGGTGGGTTCGTCGAGCAGCAGCAGGTTCGGGCGCGCGAACACGATCAGCGCGAGCGCGAGTCGCGCCTTCTCGCCGCCCGAGAACGGGCGTACGTCGGCCAGCGCACGCTCGCCGCTGAAACCGAAACCGCCGAGGAAGCTGCGCGCCGCGAGTTCGCCGAGGCCGGGCGAAAGCCGCAGCAGGTGTTCGACCGGCGTCGCGGCGGGATCGAGCTGCTCGATCTGGTGCTGCGCGAAGTAGCCGATCGCGAGCCCGCGGTTTTCGACGCGCCGACCTGCGAGCGGCGCGATCCGGCCCGCGATCGTCTTCACGAGGGTCGACTTGCCGGCGCCGTTGGCACCGAGCAGGCCGATGCGATCGCCCGGTCGCAGCGACAGTCGCACGTTCTCGACCACGCGTCGCTCGCCGTATCCGGCGGTGGCGTCTTCGAGCGTCAGCAACGGATCGGGCAGCGCAACGGGCGCGGCGAATTCGAACTCGATGCCCGATTCGGCGCGCACTGCGGCGATTTCGGTCATGCGCTCGAGCGCCTTCACGCGGCTCTGGGCCTGGCGCGCCTTGGTCGCCTTCGCCTTGAAGCGGTCGACGAAGCGTTGCAGCCGCGCGCGTTCGGCCTGCTGGCGTTCGTGTGCGACCTGCTGCTGCGAGAGGCGCTCGGCGCGGCGGCGTTCATTCGCGCTGACGCTGCCTGCGGCCAGTTCCACGCCGCCGTCGGCGATGTGCAGCACATGCGTCACGACGCGATCGAGGAACTCGCGATCGTGCGAAACCACGACGAGCGTTCCGGGGTAGCGGCGCAGCCAGTCTTCGAGCCAGAGCACCGCATCGAGGTCGAGGTGGTTGGTCGGCTCGTCGAGCAGCAGCAGGTCCGAGCGGCACATCAGGGCCTGCGCGAGGTCCAGCCGCATGCGCCAGCCGCCGGAAAAATCGGCGACGGGCCGCTCGAGGTCGGCGGACAGGAAGCCGAGGCCGTGCAGCAGCGCTCCCGCGCGCGCGCGCGCCGCATAGCCGTCGATCGCGCGGATGTGTTCGTGCAGCACGGCCTGGCGCGCCGCGTCGTGCGCCGCCTCGGCTTGCGCGAGTTCGGATTCGAATCGGCGCAGCGCGGCGTCGCCGTCGAGCACGTGGTCGAGCGCAGAATGCCGCGGCACCTCGGCCTGCTGGCGCACGTGCGCGAGCACCCAGTCGCGAGGGCGCGTGAACGTGCCCGAATCGGCGCCGACCTCGCCGGCGATCAGCGCGAGCAGGCTGCTCTTGCCGCTGCCGTTGCGACCGGTCAGGCCGACGCGCCAGCCCGGGTGAACGAGAAAGTTCGCGCCGTTCAGCAACAGCCGGGAACCACGACGCAGGTTGACGTTGTCAAAGCGGAGCATCCGGACAGTTTAGGGGTTCGACCGTCGGCCTGGCAGCGGCGGCGGGAGCGGGCGCGGGCGGTCCGGACCGCAGCGGCGGCACGTTTGCCAACGCCGGGCGCCCCGTACACAATACGCGGCCCCGCATGCTGGCCGGGTCGGCCACGCCGCGACGCCGACGGGCATCCCCCGTCGATCACTGGAAAACCTTCAGGAGCAGAAATGACGCGTTTCGTGCAGAAGTCCCTCGTGGCCGCGCTCGCCCTCGGCCTCGCGATCGGCCATGCGGTCGCCGCCGAGCCGGCGGCCAAGCCGGACGCCCCGGCTGTCAAGCTCGACAAGGCCAAGATCAGCACGATGGTCGGCATGGACATCGGCAAGGGCCTCACCCAGATCAAGGACGACATCGACATCAAGGTCGTCGAACAGGCGATCGAGGCCACGCTGAAGGGCGAAAAGACCGCGCTCACGCCGGAAGAGGCGCTCGCGGTGCGGCAGGAATTCATGAAGCAGATGCAGGCCAAGCGCGTCGCCGAGCAGAAGGCCGCCGCCGAGACCAACAAGAAGGAAGGCACCGACTTCCTCGCCAAGAACAAGGCCAAGGCCGGCGTCAAGACGACCGCCTCGGGCCTGCAGTATTCGGTCGAGAAGGAAGGCACGGGTCCGAAGCCGAAGGCGACCGATACGGTCAAGGTGCATTACCTCGGCACCAAGATCGACGGCACCAAGTTCGACAGCTCGTATGACCGCGGCCAGCCGGCCACCTTCCCGCTCAATGGCGTGATCAAGGGCTGGACCGAGGGACTGCAGCTGATGTCGGTCGGTTCCAAGTACAAGCTCTACGTGCCGTCCGAGCTCGCGTACGGCGAAAACGGCCCCGGCCAGATCGGCCCGAACGCTACGCTGATCTTCGACGTCGAACTGCTCGGCATCGAGAACCCGGCCGAGAAGCCGGCTGCCGCCAAGGCCGCCGAGAAGCCGAAGGCCGAAGCGAAGAAGTAATCGCCGCGGCTGGACACCGAAAGCGCGCCACGATCCGGCGCGCTTTCTTTTTTGGAGGATCCCGATGCGCGTGACGATCTTCGGTACGGGGTACGTCGGGCTGGTCACCGGAACCTGCCTTGCCGAGGTCGGCAACGAGGTGGTCTGCGTCGACGTCGACGCAGGCAAGATCGCGCAGCTCGAGGCGGGTGGCATTCCGATCTACGAACCCGGGCTCGAACCGCTCGTGCGCGCGAACCATGCCGCGGGCCGCCTGCGCTTCACCACCGACGCGGCGTCCGCGATCGAGCATGCGCAGCTGATCTTCATCGCGGTCGGCACGCCGCCCGACGAAGACGGCAGCGCGGACCTGCGCCACGTGCTCGAAGTCGCGCGCACGATCGGCCGCACGCTCGCGCGAGCCGTGGTGGTGGTGAACAAGTCGACCGTGCCGGTCGGCACCGCCGACGCGGTGCGCGACGCGATCGCGGCCGAACTCGCCGCGCGCGGCACCGAGGTCGCGTTCGACGTCGCCTCGAATCCCGAATTCCTCAAGGAAGGCGATGCGGTGCAGGATTGCATGCGCCCGGACCGCATCGTCGTAGGCGCCGACAGCGCACGCGCGATCGAGCTGTTGAAGACGCTGTACGCGCCGTTCAACCGCAACCACGAGCGTTTCGTGCTGATGGACGTGCGTTCGGCGGAACTGACCAAGTACGCCGCCAATGCGATGCTCGCGACCAAGATCAGCTTCATGAACGAGGTCGCGAACATCGCCGAGAAGGTCGGTGCGGACATCGAGCAGGTGCGACGCGGCATCGGCTCGGACCCGCGCATCGGCTGGCACTTCATCTATCCGGGCGCGGGCTACGGTGGCTCGTGCTTTCCGAAGGACGTCAAGGCGCTCGAGCACATCGCGCGGGCGAACCGGTACGAAGCGAAGCTGCTCGGCGCGGTCGAAGCCGTCAACGCGCACCAGAAGGGCAAGCTGTTCGAGCTCCTGCAGCGGCATTTCGAAGGACGCCTCGCCGGACGCACGATCGCGCTGTGGGGTCTTGCGTTCAAGCCCAACACCGACGACATGCGCGAGGCACCGAGCCGCACGCTGCTCGAGCAGTTGTGGGCCGCGGGCGCGAAGGTGCGCGCGCACGACCCCGAGGCGATCGACGAGACCGCGCGGCTCTACGGCGAGCGCGCCGACCTCGCATTGTGCACGCAGGCCTACTCGGTGCTCGACGGCGCCGATGCGCTGGTCGTCGTGACCGAGTGGAAGGCCTATCGCGCGCCGGACTTCGAGCGCATCCGCGCCGCGTTGTCGACGCCGGTGCTGTTCGACGGACGCAACATCTACGAGCCGGCCGCGGTGGAAGCCGCGGGACTCGCCTACTACGGGATCGGGCGCGGCCGCAGCGTCGCCAGGCCGGGCTGACGCTTCGCAAACCGCCGATCTCCCCACAGTTCCCGCGTGCGAAACGTGTACGATTCCAGCGCGATCGACGAGGGGTGACAGGCATGGGCGTTGTTGAATCGGGGCCCGGCGCGACCACGCGCCGCGGATTCCTCGCAGGTAACCGTTCGCCGGCCGCGAAGGCCGCGACCGCGATCGACGGGTTTTCGAGCAGCGCGCTGACGCCGCCGTTCGCGGTGTACGTGCTCGGACGGCTCGGGCACGGACCGAGCTCCGGCACGAACTACTCGGTCGCGCACTTCAACTCGCTCGGTGCGACCGATGACGCGCGCCTCGTCGCCTTCGTCGACGAGCAGCTTGCCCCCAGCACCGACGGCGGCGGCAACGTGACCGATGCCGAGGTCGACGCGCGCCTCGCGCACCCGTCGTACTCCACGCTCGGCAAGTCGTTCGCGCAGCTGTGGACCGATCACGAGGTCAATGGCAATCCGGGCGGTGGCCAGCCGAACGTGCGCGACTATCCTGCCCGAGAAGGCGAGCGCGCCCTGTTCGTGCGCGCGATCTATTCGCGCTGGCAGCTGTTCGAGCGCATGGTCGACTTCTGGCACGACCACTTCAACGTGCCGTGCTACGACCGCTATGCCGCGCCGACCTGGAGCAGCTGGAGCCGCGACGTCGTGCGCCGCAACGCGTTCGGCAATTTCCGCGAGCTGCTGCAGAAGACTTTCGCGTCCCCGGCGATGCTGTACTACCTCGACAACTACATCAACCGCGCGCCGAGCTTCAACGAGAACTACGCGCGCGAGGTGATCGAGCTGCACACGCTCGGTGCGATCAACTACCTCGGGCCGACGCTGCAGCAGCACGAAGTGCCGTTGATTCCCCCGGGCGAGGACGGCGCCGGCCTGCCGATCGGCTACGTCGACGCCGACGTCTACGAGCTCGCGCGGGCGCTCACCGGCTGGACCTTCCACCGAGCCTCGAGCCCGGACACGATCAACGACGGCACCCTCTACTGCATCGACGGGACCACCACGCCGCCGCAGACGAGCCAGCATGACATCGGCCAGAAGACCGTGCTCGGCGCGTTCGTCCCTGCCAATACGCCGACCGCGACCGAGATCGACACCTTCCTCGATCGCATCGCGACGCATCCGGGCACCGGGCGCCACATCGCGCTGAAGCTCGCGCGCCGCTTCATCGGCGAGGATCCGCCCGAGGAAATCGTCGCGCACGCGGCGCACGTGTTCCATGCGAACGCCGCGGCCCCCGACCAGATCAAGCGCACGTTGCGCGCACTCCTCGTGTACGGCGCCGAAGCGGGCGACCCGCAAGTCCCGGGTGCATTCCGCGACCTCGCGAACTTCGGCAACAAGGTCAAGCGCCCGTTCGACGTCGTGGTGTCCGCGCTGCGCGCGGTCAGCGTCGACTTCACGATCCGCCGCAACGTCGATGGCGAGTCGCCCGAGAGCGATTCCTTCATGGACCGCTTCCGCCGCAGCGGGCATCGCCCGTTCGACTGGCGCCCGCCCGACGGTTTCCCCGATGCGTCCGACTACTGGATGGGTTCGGCCGCGTTCGTGCACGCGTGGCGCACGATCGACTGGACCCTCGACCAAGGCACCGGCACCGACCAGACGCCGCTCGCGCCGGTGCTCGCGATCACGCTCGCCGAGTTCAGCGGCTCGGTCACGCAGCACACGCCGACCAAGCTCGCCGACTTCTGGTTGAAGCGCTGCTTCGGCTGGGCGCCGGATGCGACCAACGGATGGATCGGTACCGAGCTGCACCAGAAGGTGCGCGACTTCATGTGCCGCAACACCGACACGCTGAACATGTTCCCGTCCGAGACCGGCATCGGCGCCGGCCCGGCCGGCAACACCGACGGCATCGGCACGAACAACTCACCGAACTACTGGTACAACCGGCTGCGCGGCATGGTCGGCTGCATCCTGTTCAGTCCGCAGTCGATGCTGCGCTGAGGAACGACGACCATGGGCAATCTCACGCGACGTTCGTTCCTCAAGGGTTCCGCGCTCGGCGTCACCGCGCTCGGCGGGCTCCGGCTCGGCTTCAATACCGGCATCGCGCGCGCCGACTGGGAAGGCAATCGTTTCATCGTGTTCGTGTTCCTGCGTGGCGGCATGGATGGCCTCAACTTCGTCGCGCCGATCGCGGGGCCGGACCGCGCGATCTACGAAGCCAAGCGCCCGACCATCCACCTGCGCACGACGGGTGAAACGGCGGCGCTGCCGCTGGCCGGCAACTTCGGCCTGCACTTCGCCGCGACCGGGCTGCACCAGCTTTACCAGGCCGGCAGGTGTGCATTCGTGCACGGCATCGGTTTCCCGCAGGGCGCGATCTCGCGCAGCCATTTCGACGCGCAGGACTATGTCGACCTCGGCACGCCGGGCGAGCTGCACACGCCGAGCGGATGGCTCACGCGTCACCTCGAGTCCGCCGGGCAGGTGCCGGACAACGCGCAGATCCCCGCGTTGTGCGCGGGCTCGGCGCCCCCCGACAGCCTGCTCGGCCGACGCGACACGATGACGCTCGACGATCCCGGCAGCTTCCATCCGAATGCGAACAGTGGCACCCAGGTCGGCGGCCAGCCGCTGTACAAGCTTTCCACGATGATCACGCTGAACCAGATGTACGCGGGAGCCGGCGTGCTCGAGCAGGCCGGCACCGGCGCGGCGACCACGGTCGAACTCGTCGACTCGCTCGCGCTGTCGGACTACACGCCCTCGCCCGGTGCGAACTATCCGACGACGGGCGTCGGCGCCACGCTCGCGAACCAGTGCAAGCTGATCGCGAACGTCGCCAAGCGCGGGCTCGGCCTGCAGGTCGCCGCGATCGACTACGGCGGCTGGGACACCCACGAGAACCAGGGCGCGGGCGACCAGCCGAGTCTCAACCAGAACACCTACGCTGCGCGCGTCGACGGGTTGTCGCAATCGCTCGCGGCGCTGTATGCGGACCTCGCGGGCAGCGCGATGGCCGACCGCATGGTGGTGGTCGTGCAGAGCGAGTTCGGACGCCGCGTGCGCGAGAACGCCAACCGCGGCACCGACCACGGCAGTGGCAACACGATGTTCCTGCTTGGAGGACGCGTGCAGGGTGGGCGGCTGTTCGGCACGTTCGGCGGACTCGGCGACGGCCAGCTGTTCCAGAACGAAGACGTCGCGACCACCACCGATACGCGCCGCGTACTCGCCGAAGTCGTCACGCGCCACCTCGGCAATGCCGACCTCGCGCACGTGTTCCCGGACTACGCCTATCCCGGTCCGCTCGGCGTGATGCCCGGTGACCCGATCTTCGCGAACGG
>DAIOWG010000010.1:15749-21116 GCA_036758645.1 Dokdonella sp.
CCCTGCTTTTGAGCTACCATCCCGCCTCTTTTGCGAAGATCACGGCAAACGCAGGCGATGGAACAGAAGCGTGCATTGGTTACCGGCGTCACCGGACAGGACGGCGCCTATCTCGCGGAACTGCTGCTGGAGAAGGGCTACGAGGTCCATGGCCTCAAGCGTCGTGCGTCGTCGTTCAACAGCGAGCGCATCGACCATCTCCATCACGAGCTCGACGACACGCGTGCGGGCGTGCGCCTGCATTACGGAGACCTCACCGACAGCCTGAGCCTGCTGCGCGTGATCCAGCAGGTCAAACCCGACGAGATCTACAACCTCGCCGCGCAGAGCCACGTCGCGGTGTCGTTCGAGGAACCCGAATACACCGCCAACGCCGACGGCATCGGCACGCTGCGCGTGCTCGAAGCGATGCGCAGCCTCGGTCTCGGCGATCGTTGCCGTTTCTACCAGGCCTCCACTTCCGAACTCTACGGGCTCGTGCGCGAGACGCCGCAGCGCGAGACCACGCCGTTCCATCCGCGCTCGCCGTACGGCGTGGCCAAGTTGTATGCGTACTGGATCACCGTCAACTACCGCGAGGCCTACGGCATCTACGGCTGCAACGGGATCCTGTTCAACCACGAATCGCCGATCCGCGGCGAGACGTTCGTGACGCGCAAGATCACGCGCGGGCTCGCGCGCGTCGCCTGCGGGCTGCAGCATTGCCTCTACCTCGGCAACCTCGACGCGAAGCGCGACTGGGGCCATGCGCGCGACTACGTCGAGGCGCAATGGCTGATCCTGCAGCAGGACGAGCCGGCCGACTACGTGATCGCAACCGGCATCCAGCATTCGGTACGCGAATTCGTGCTGCTGTCCGCGCGCGAGATGGGCATCGAACTCGAGTTCCGCGGCGAGGGTGCCGACGAGCACGCGGTGGTCGCGAGCGTCGCGCGCGAGGACACGCGCGTGAAGCCGGGCGACGTGATCGTGCGCGTGCATCCGCAGTATTACCGCGCGGCCGAGGTCGAAACCCTGCTCGGCGACCCGACCCTCGCGCGCGAGCGCCTCGGCTGGTCGCCGCGCACGAGCTTCGCGGAGCTGGTGCGCGAGATGGCCGCGGCCGACCTCGCGCTCGCGTTGCGCGAGGCGCAGGGTGCGACCGGCGCACGCCATGGACGGCATCTCATCGAGAAGCTGCCGGGCTGACCGTGATGCCTGCCTCGCTCGAGGAACGCCTGACCGAGCTCGAAGTCAGGCTCGCCTTCATCGACGACACGATGGCGTCGATGAGCGACCTCGTCGCGCGGCACGATCGCCACCTGCACGAGTTGCGCAATGCGATCGTCGCGCTGCGCAGCGACCTTACGGCGGTGCGCGGATCGCTGGGTCCGGTGGCCGGAGACGAACCGCCGCCGCCGCATTACTAGTGCGATCGTCCTTGATCACCACGCATGCGATGTCGACGCGGCCCCTGATCGCCACGACGATCGCGTGGGGCCAGGGCGGCCATCCATGGCCGCGCATTCCATGCAAGTCGGCTTCGCTCGAAGCCTTGCCGATGCATTGAACGACGGAGAACGAGTTCCAGGCCATGTCCGACTCACTGCGCGACCAGCTGCTGAAAGCCGGCTTCACCTCGAAGCCGTCGAACGAACCCCGCGCAGGCGGGAAGCCGCGACCGCAGGGCGGCAAGCCGCATGCGGCGCAGTCGCGGCCGCGACCGCCGGGCGGGCGGCCCGGCGGCGGCAAGCCGCGCGAGCGCGTGGCGCATGGCGCGAGCGCGGGGCAAGGAGAAATCGATCTCGCACGTGCGTATGCGCTGCGCGAGCGCACCGAGCGCGAACAGCGCGAACGCGAACAACGAGAGGCGGAGCAACGCGCGAAGGCGAAGAAGGAGCGGCGCCAGAAGCTCGCGGCACTGCTGGACGGCAAGGCGCTCAATGCGAAGGAGGCGGAAGTCCCGCGCCACTTCCCGCATGCGAACAAGATCCGCCGCATCTACGTCACCGCGGAGCAGCTGCCGCGACTCAACGGCGGCGAGCTCGCGGTCGTGCAGTTCGCCGGGCGCTACCTGCTCGTGGCGCGCGAAACCGCGATTGCGGCGCAGGCGATCGACCCGGATGCGCTGGTACTGCTGTGCGATCCGCAGGCGCAGGACGAAGATGACATCCCCGCCGACCTGATCTGGTGACGGACCTCGCGGCCTCGCCGCGACCCACGGTTCAGCCGAGGTTGCGCGGCTTGTCCGAACGTCATGCAGCCGGTCGATCCGACCGTCCTGCACGAGGTTGATCATGGGCAACGCCAACGACACGCCACGCGAGTCCGGGGAGGTCGACCAGACCCGGCACCAGGGCCAGGGGCCGGAGAAGAACCAGGAAGATGTCACCCGGCCGTCTCCTGGCAAGCCATCCGCGCCTCCGCCGCGCGAACCGACGCGCTGATGCGCCGCAGACGCAGGCGGGCGCCAGCGGTGTAGCCTGTCGCCCTCGCGCGCCGCCGGCGCGCCTGCGCCGTCGTCGGCCGTGCGGTGTCGTGACTGTCGCGGACGCGTGGCGAGCGTCCATCGACCGGAGGTCGCATGTTCGATTCCTTCGACGCGCTGTTGCTTGCCCGCCTGCAGTTCGCGTTCACGGTCAGTTTCCATTTCGTCTTCCCGGCCTTCACGATCGGCCTCGCGAGCTACCTTGCCGTGCTCGAAGGCCTGTGGCTGCGCACGCGCGACGACCTCTACCTCGACCTGTTCCGGTTCTGGATCAAGATCTTCGCGATCACGTTCGCGATGGGCGTGGTGTCGGGGATCGTGATGTCGTATCAGTTCGGCACGAACTGGGCGGTGTTCTCGGACAAGGCCGGGCCGATCATCGGGCCGCTCATGGCCTACGAGGTGCTCACCGCGTTCTTCCTCGAAGCGGGTTTCCTCGGCGTCATGCTGTTCGGCATGAAGCGCGTCGGTCGCAGGCTGCATTTCATGGCCACGCTGATGGTCGCGCTCGGCACGCTGATGTCCGCGTTCTGGATCCTCAGCGCGAACAGCTGGATGCATACGCCGACCGGCTACGCGGTGAACGACCTTGGCCAGTTCGTACCCGCCGGTGGCTGGAGCGAGATCATCTTCAACCCGAGTTTCCCGTACCGGCTCGCGCACACGGTGATCGCGGCCTACCTGACCACTGCGATGATCGTCGGCGCGGTCGCCGCCTGGCAGTTGCTGCGCCATCGGCGCATCCGCGCCACCGCGTCGACGCGGGCCGGCGCGGGCGACCCGCCCGAAGCCTCGCGGAGCATGCCGCAGTCGGAAGTCGCCGCACGCAGGATGTTCTCGATGGCGATGTGGATGGCTGCGCTGGTCGCACCCTTGCAGATCGTCGCGGGCGACCTGCATGGACTCGATACGCTCGAACACCAGCCCGTGAAGGTGATGGCGATGGAGGGGCACTACCAGAGCCACCCGGGCGGCGCGCCGCTCGTGCTGCTGGGTTGGCCCAACGCAAGCGAGCGCCGCATCGACCATGCGATCGAGATCCCGAAGGCCTCGTCGCTGATCCTCAAGCATGATCCCGATGCGCCGCTCGCGGGCCTCGACACGATCCCGGATCACCTCGAGCCGCCGGTGCCGATCGTGTTCTGGGCGTTCCGGATCATGGTCGCGATGGGCTCGCTGATGCTGCTGCTCGGTCTCTGGAGCCTCGTCGCACGCGCGCGTGGCAGGCTCTACCAATCGCGCGGCCTGTTGCGCTTCGCGGTGCTGCTCGGACCTTCAGGACTCGTCGCGGTGATCGCGGGTTGGGTCACCACCGAAGTCGGGCGCCAGCCGTACACGATCCACGGCTTGCTGACGACCGCCGACAGCGTGTCGCCGATCGCGGCGCCGGCGGTCGGCACGTCGCTGCTTGCCTTCGTGATCGTCTATTTCATCGTGTTCGGCTTCGGCACCTGGTACATCCTGCGTTTGATGGCCAAGGGTGTGGAAGTCCACGAACGCCCGATCGACGATGACGACGGCCCGATCCGCACCGCAGGCCTGGCACCGGGGCCCGCAATGGAGATCGCCGAGGATGCGCGATGAATCCGGACTTCTACCTGACGATCATCTGGGCCGGCATCATCCTGTTCGCGGTGTTCGCCTACGTCGTGATGGACGGCTTCGACCTCGGCATCGGCATCCTGTTTCCCGCGATGCCGGTCGGGCGCGAGCGCGACCAGGCGATGAATTCGATCGCGCCGGTGTGGGACGGCAACGAGACCTGGCTCGTGCTCGGCGGCGGCGGCCTCATGGCCGCGTTTCCGCTCGCATACGGCGTCGTGATGACCGCACTGTACCCGCCGATCATCGCGATGCTGCTCGCGCTGGTGTTCCGCGGTGTCGCGTTCGAAGCCCGCTGGCGCGACCCCGCGCACCGGCCGTGGTGGGATTTCGCGTTCACGCTCGGATCGATCGTCGCCGCATTCGCGCAGGGTGTCGCGCTCGGCGCGCTGCTGCAGGGTATCGAGGTCGCCGATCGCGCCTATGCAGGCGGCTGGCTCGACTGGTTCACGCCGTTCTCGGCGCTGACCGGCGCGAGCGTGCTGGTCGGCTACGCACTGCTCGGCGCGACCTGGCTGATCTGGAAGACCGACGGTGTCACGCAGGCGCACGCGTATCGCCTCGCGGCGGTGGCGGGCGTGCTGCTCGTCTGCGCGATCGTCGCGATCAGCGTCGCGACGATCGGCCTGGAGTTCGATTACCACCATCGCTGGATCGAATGGCCGACGGTGCTCCTCACCGCGCCGGTGCCGCTGCTGACGGCCGGCATCGCGTGGACGCTGTTCCGCGCGCTGCGCCGCCGGCGTGAAGCCTTGCCATTCCTGATGGCGCTCGCACTGTTCCTGCTGACCTACATCGGCCTCGCGATCAGCGTGTTCCCGTACGTCGTGCCGGATGCGCTGACGATCTGGGACGCGGCCGCACCGGCACGCAGCCAGCGCTTCATGCTGATCGGCGCGGCGGTGCTGGTGCCGATCATCCTCGCCTACACCGGATGGTCGTACTGGGTGTTCCGCGGCAAGACCGCGCACGAGGGCTACCATTGACGGACGCGCGCAACGAGCTGGAGCGGCGCCCGCTCGCGCAGCGGCTCGCGTGGTTCGTGCTGTACTGGCTCGCCGGCGTCGCGAGCGTCGCCGCGCTCGCGCTGCTGGTGCGGATCTGGCTGCGCTGAAGACGGCGCGCTCAGAAATCCATGAAGTACCCGCCGTTCACCGGGATGTTCGCGCCGGTGATGAAGCCGGCGTCGTCGGCGGCGAGGAAGTCGACCGTGCGAGCGATCTCGCGCGGTTCGCCGAGGCGCCCGACCGGGATGTTCGCGATGATCTGGTTGCGGATGTCCTCGGGCACGGCCTGCA
>DAIOWG010000011.1:0-14531 GCA_036758645.1 Dokdonella sp.
CGCCGCAATTGACCGAGTGGAACATCGCGCCACCCGGGCGCAGCACGCGCATCGCTTCGCGGTTGAGCGCATCGATGATCGCTGGCGGCACGTGCTCGAGCACGCTGTTGGAGAAGATCAGGTCGATGTCGCCCGGCGCGAATCCGGTCGCCGACGCATCGGCGGGCGCGCGGCAGGTGATCGCGCCTGCGCTCGCGGCTTCGAGCGGTGCGCCGCGCTCGAGTCCGGCGAGCAGGCGCGCGTGCCGCTCGCGCACGTCGCGCGCATCGACGCGCGCGACCTGCGCGATCATGTCGAGTTCTTCGCCGAGGCGTCGCGCGCATGCGCGGGTGAGGTCGGCGCGCAGGTGCGGGTTGAGGTCGAAGCTGCTGACGCGCCGCGCGCCCGCGAGATGGCAGGCGAGCGGGAAGGTCGGGTACCAGCCGGTGCCGATCTCGAGCAGGTGGCGGTCGACGATGTCGATGCCCGACTCGCGCAGGCGCTCGAGCATGATGCGCCAGTCATCGAGCTTGGTCGCGAGCTCGCGTTCGAAGTCGCGCAAGCCGCCGAAGCGCCGCTGCAGCCCATAGTGGAGGTGCCGGCCGCCCGGCAGCACGCCGAGCAGCTTCTGCAGCAGGCCCTTGGCTTTCCAGTGCATGCGACGCGCGCGCTCAGCCGGCGTCGTCGGTGAGTTCGACGACGAAACCGTCGCCGCCGCCTTCGACGTCCAGGCGCCAGCCCGAACGGAACTCCGCCGCGTCGAGCGTCGCCCATTCGAGCGCCGAGAGCGTCGCGTCCTCGGGACTCACGACGCGGATGCGCAGCCGGCCCGCGCTCGCCTCGCGCCCCTCGATCACGGGTCTGGTCGGCAGGTTGATCTGGAAGATCGCGCGCGTACCGGCCGAGATCGCGTAGCGGTCGCGCACGGTCAGCTTGCGCGCGGCGAAGTCGATCTCGCGCTTCCACGATTCGACGCCCGCCCCTCGCGCGTAGGCGCCGCCGAGGTCGGCGGTCGCGTGCACCTCGCCGGGCGTCGCGCCGCGCGTGAGCGTCATCGTCGACGTCGACGGTTCGCGCTGGCGAATGGTCGCGCCATCGCGCTCGAAGCGCACGAGGTTGTGCACGTCGGTGCCTTGCTGGATGCCGCTGTGCGTCCACACGTTCTCCGTCACCGCGAGCCAGTCACGTGCGAACAGCGTGAAACTGCCCTGGTCCTGGTGCGCATGGCTCTCGACGTAGGGCCCCGCGGTGAAGGTCATCCACATTGCGTCCGGTTCCCATCCGGTGCGCGCGAACAGTCGACCGGTGCCGGTCGCGTGGTAGACGAGTTCGCGCGGCGGCTCTTTCGACTCGCCGGACGGCAACAGGTCGTAGCGGAAGTTGAAGCCCTGCGACATGCGCTCCAGCGAGATCGAGCCGAGCCACCACGACGCGAGCGCACGCGCGTCCTCGTCCTTGCTCGCCATGCGCGCCTCGAGCACGAGGCGACGGTGGTAGTCGAAGATCTCCGGCATCGACACGCGCGACTGGTCGCCGAACGGCGCGAAGCGGTCCATCGTCGGCACCGTTGCATGGACCCAGAAGCGGATGCTGTCGGACAGGTGCGGATTCGCGTTCGCGAGATCCTCGCCGGTCGAATCCTTCCAGGTGCGGTACAGCGTGAACAGGCGCATGTGCGCCGCGCCGTAGCCGGTGCCCTCGAGGCTGCCGCCGCCGGGCAGCTTCGCGAAATAGGCCTGCAGCGCCGGCAGTTTGTTTTCGCGCAGCAGCTTCAGCAGCGCCACGTCGTTGCTCGCGAGCGCCCAGTCCATCGTCGCTTCGACGAAGCTGTAGTAGTAGTTGTTGCCCGGGTTGTCGATCGACCAGCCGGTCCAGGCCGCGGGCGTGCCGCCCCAGTTCGCGGACTTCGGGTTCCAGATGTTGCGGATCGCCTGGTCCGCGTACGCCGACCACTTCGGTCGCTGCTCGTCGGGGATGCGTTCGCCGCACCATTGCCAGGTGCGCGCGAGCTCGCTGATCATCGGGCCTGCTTCGAGGTAGGAGTCGCCCGCGACCGCCGGGCGCGCGCCTTGCGCGATCTTCGCGTTCGCGTCGTCGACCTGCTGTTGCACCATGCGCACCGCGGTTTCGCAGTAGCGGCCGTTGCCGGTCAACTGATGCATCAGCACCGCGTCGACTGCGGAGAACGCGTAGCCGGGGTTGCCGGACACCGCGTTGTCGACCCATTCCTTGTAGCGCGAGTACGCCGGCGAATCCTTGTCGACGTAGGACAGGTCGTTGCGCAATTCGGCGCGCGCCGCGCCGACGCCGAAGGCCGCGGAGGCGGCCACCGCGCACGCCAGAGTCGTCAGGTGCTTCATCATCGTTCCCCATTTCCCGTGCGGTGCCGTCAGGCCGCGGCGAGCTTGCGTTCCCATGCGAGCGCGGTGGCGACGATGAAGTCGAGGTCGTCGTGGCGCGGCCGCCAGCCGAACACGGCCTTGAGGCGCTCGCTGCGCGCGATCAGCATCGGCGGATCGCCGGCGCGGCGAGGTTCCTCGAGCACGTTGAGCCGTCGCCCGCTCGCGCGTTCGACTGCACCGATCACCTCGCGCACGCTGTAGCCGTGCCCGTAGCCACAGTTGAGTGTTTCCGACGGGCCACCCGCGCGCAGGTGGTCGAGCGCATCGAGGTGCGCCGCAGCGAGGTCGTCGACGTGGATGTAGTCGCGGATGCAGGTGCCGTCCGGCGTCGCATAGTCGGTGCCGAAGACGCTGAGACGGTCGCGCTTGCCGATCGCGTGCTCGCACGCGACCTTGATCAGCAGCGTCGCCTCGCGCGTCGACTGGCCGATGCGCCCGCCCGGGTCGCAGCCGGCCACGTTGAAGTAGCGCAGGATCACGTGGCGCATGCCGGTCGCGGCCGACAGGTCGCGCAGCATGTGCTCGCTCATGAGCTTGGACATGCCGTAGGGGTTGATCGGCGACGTCGGCGTCTGCTCGCTCGCCTCGCCCGAGGCGGGCATGCCGTACACCGCGGCAGTCGAGGAGAACACGAATTCGCCGACGCCAGCCTCGCTGCAGCTGGCGAGCAGCGCACGCGTCGCGCAGGTGTTGTTGCCGTAGTACTTGAGCGGGTCGCGCATCGATTCGGGCACGATCGTGTGCGCGGCGAAGTGCATCACCGTGCCGACGCGATGCTCGGCCAGGAGGGCCGGCACGAGCGCGCGGTCGCCGACGTCGCCGACCACGAGCGGCGCGTCGAGCACCGACTCTCGAAAGCCGGTCGAGAGGTTGTCGAGCACCACCACGCGCTCGCCGCGTTCGACCAGCTGGCGCACGACATGGCTGCCGATGTAGCCGGCGCCACCGGTGACGAGGATCGTTCGGGCGGAGGCGTCGGGCATCAGCGGGTATGGATCAGGCGCAGGTAGAGCGCGTTCTCGTCGAACGAATCGACGCCGGCGCCACCGTGGCGCTCGTAGCGCGACAGGTCCGCGCGCCAGCTCCAGCGTCGCGCGAACTGATGCGTGAAGTAGATGCCGTAGCGATGGTCGCGATCGGTCGAATCGGTGTCGATGAAGGAGCGCCGCGTCGCTTCGCCGGCGAGGCCGAGCGTCATCAGCGGGCGCAGCAGGTAGCCGAGGGCGAAGCCGAGCCCGACTTCGTTGCGGTCGGCATCGAGCAGTTCGTCGCGCTCGTAGCGGAAGCGCGCCGCATAGGCGGTGGCCGCGAGGTTCAGGCGCACGCCCTGGTAGAGGTAGCTCGCGTCGAAGCGGCGCTCGCGGAACACGTCGGGCGTGATCAGCGCGCCGCCGACGCCGACGCCTTCGAGTCCGGTGTCGAACGCGGCGCCGCCTTCGGCGAGGCTGGTCGCCGCATCCGAATAGCGCCAGGTCGCGCCGAGGCCCAACGTGCTGCGATCGGTCGCGCGCCAGTCGAGCGAGGTGCGCAAGAGCGGGCCTGACGCATCGCCGCCGCGATCGAACTCGAGCCGCGAATAGCCGAGCGCGGCATCGAAGTCGATGCGCGCGAGCGACTGCGTGTAGCCCGCGTAGGCCGAGTAGCGCCGGTAGTCGTCGCCGACCAGGTCGTCGTCGAAGTCGACGTCCTCGACCTCGACATTGCCCGACAGGTGGCGCGTCGTGCTGAAGTCGTGCAGCAGCCGGAACGCACCCGAAACCCGCGAGGAATCGAACGCGCCGGTCTGCTCGGCGTGTGCATCCGACCAGCGCGCCTCGGCCTGGCCCTGCAACGAGGGATTGAAGCGGAACCGCAGCGTCGGGCCGGTCGAGAACACGTTGGTCTGCTGCAGGTTGCCGGGGACGTCGGGCGCGCGCAGGCTGACCGGATACAGGCCGAGGTTGTCGGCGAAGGTCCAGGTCAGGCGCTCGGGCAGCAGCAGCCAGTTGACGCGACCGTCGAAGGTGCCGCGGAACTCGCTGCCGTAGGTGTCGTCCAGGTACGTACGGTGTTCGAGCGCGGCGCCGATGTCGACGTTGACGCGCGCGCCGGCGTGGGTCAGGCCGAGGTCGATGCGCGGAACCAGCACGTCCTCGCGCACCGGGTCGACCGGGCTCAGGTTGATGTTGTCGCTGTGCAGGATGCCGGCTTCGAGCGTGTAGTCGAGGCGCCATGCGTGCGCATCCCCACCGGCCGCCGCCGCGAGCGCGCTCGCGGCCGCGATGATCTTGCTGTTGGTTCGCACGTCGACCTCCCCCTCGCGTCGGTCAAGGCAACTGGTTGAGCACGGTCCCCGCGAGCTTGGCCGGATCGAAGTTGCCGATCGCCTTGCGGATCGCGCCCGGCGTGTCGCGCCCGGCCCCGACCACCAGCACCACGAAGTCGGCGAGGTCGGCCAGCATGCGCGCGTCGGGTGAACCCTTGACCGCCGGGCCGTCGAGGAACAGGTAACGGTCCGGGTAGCGGCTGCGCAGCGAGTCGACCATCGCGCGCATGCGGAACGAGGAAAAATACTCGCCGCCCGACTCGCGCTGCGTGCCGGTGGGGATCAGCCGCATGCGCGGGATGCCGGTGTGATAGAGGATGTTCTCGATGCCGAGCGCGGGACGGTCGAGGTAGTCGATCAGTCCGCCGCTGGCCGGGCGCACGCCGAGCGCGTCGTGCTGCGCCGGATGGCGCAGGTTGCAGTCGACCAGCAACGAGGTCTTGGCCTCGTCGAACGCGAACGCCGCGGCGAGGTTGCGCGCGACGAAGCTGGCGCCCGACTGCGGGCTCACCGCGGTCACCATCGTGATGAAGTTCTGGTCGCCGCCGAGCGCGAGCAGGCGCGTGCGGATCTCGCGGAACGCATCGGCGTGGCGCCGCACCGAATCGGCATGGTGGATCAGCCGCCGCTCCTCGAGCGTGCGCGTGGCGAGCGGATGCGGCTCGACCAGGCGTGCGATCGAGCGGCTCGCGCTGTGGCGCGTGATGTCGCCTGCGGCGGAGTCGAGGGCCGCGCCGACGTGGTCCGGCACGCGATGGTCGTTGCCTGTGTTCATTGGGTCTGCGCCAGCCGTGTCCAGTACGCGAACGCGTATGCCGCCAGTGCCGCGCCGACCAGCAGCACCACCACCAGCACGCGCGCGCGTTCGCGCATGCGGTCGCGCGGCGTGCCGTAGAACGGCACCACCGCGAGCACGTCCCCGCCGATGGCCTGCTCGAGCTGGTGGCTAGAGCGCACGCGCGGGTCGAAGCGCACCGCGGCGAACAGGAGGCCGAACGGCACCGCGAGGCCGAGCGCGAGCCCGCCGGCCGCGAAATGCATCAGGCGCAGCCCGGACGGGCGCATCGGCATCGCGGCCGGGTTCTGCACGCGCAACGTGAGGCCGCGCCCTTCCTCGTCCATGACCATCGAGACGCGCGCGTTCTCGCGCCGGCGCAACAGGTCCTGGTAGATGTCGCGGTTGACCTCGTAATCGCGCGTGAGTTCGGCCAGCGCGCTTTCCGACGCGGCGATGCGACGGCCGCGCTCGAGCTCCTCGCGCAGCATCGCCTCGCTCGCGCCCATGCGCGAGCGCGTCGCGGCGGCCTGTCGCTGCGCGTCGCCGAGCTGGCGCCGCAGCTCCATGTAGTGCGGGTTGAACTGCGCATTGTCGAACGCGCTCGCGACGTCGCCCGAGGGTCGGTTCGCGCGGTTCGCGGCCTCAGCTTCGAGCTGGCGCTGGATGTCCTGGATCTGGTGGCGCGTGCGCACCACGTCGGGGTACTGCTCGGTGTAGGTCAGCAACAGCCGGTCGAGCTGCGCCTGCAGGTCGACGAGTTGCGCGCGATAAAGCGATTCGCGCGTCTGCACCGCGGTCACCTGTGCCTCGCCCGACAGCTGCGCGCCGATCGCCGACGCGCTCGACTCCTGCTCCATCAGCGACATGCGCGCGCGCTCGACTTCGGTGCGCAGCGCATTGATGCGCGAGTTGGAGTCGGCCGCGCTGCCCGGCTGCGCGTCGACGTGCGCGGAGCGGTACTTCAGCAGGCTGTCTTCGGCATCGGTCAGCTTCTTGTGATAGCTGTTGACCTGGCTGTCGATGAACTCGAACGCCTCGCGGCTCTCGCGCTGCTTCGCCTCGCGGCTTTCCTGGATGAAAAGGTCGGCCATGCGCTGCGTGATGTCGAACGTGCGCTTGCGGTCGTTGTCGCGGTAGGTGATCTGGATCAGCTCCGGGCGCGGGCTCGTGATCTCGGTGCGGTGCTTGATGTCCTCGATGATGCGATCCTGCACCATCGGCGGTTCGCTGTCCCAGCCGCCGGTCTTGATGATCTCGCCCATCACCTTGTGGCCGAACACCACCTGGCGCGCGATGCCGGCGCGATCGGTGTTGCTGGTCGGTACCGCGCGGCCTTCCATCAGCGGCTGGATGATGTCGGTCGCCTGCGCGAGGATCGTGGTCGAGGTGGCGTAGGTCTTGGGCCAGAACGAGCCGATCACGAGCGCGGCCAGCGCGATCGTCGCGAACATCGCCGCGAGCAGGATGCCGTGCCGCCTCGCCTCGCGGTACAGCGAGGGCACGAGTTCGGTGAGCTGGTTGAGTCCTTCGTTCATCGTTCCCTGTCCCGCATCGGCGAGCCCGGCTCCGTGGCGGTCAGAACGCGCGCTCGGGCACGGTGATCACGTCGCCCGGTTGCGCCTCGTAGTTGGTCGCGAGGTCGCCCTTCTGCAGGATGCGATCCAGGCGAATCGTGTAGGAGCGCGTGCCGTCGCCTTCCTTGCGATAGAGCTCGGTGCGGTCCGGCGCCGCGAATTCGGTGGTGCCGCCGGCGGCCAGTACGGCATCGAGCATCGTCATGCCCTGGCGGTAGGGCACCGAGATCGGCGTGCGAACCGCGCCGGTCACGCGCACGCGCGACAGGTATTCGTGGCTGCGCAACTGGTCGACGATCACGGTGACCTGGGGCTCGCGCACGTAGGTCTGGAGTTTTTCCTTGATCTCGGCCGCGACTTCCTGCGGCGTCTTCCCGCCCGCCTGCACGTCGCCGACCAGCGGTACCGAAATCATGCCGTCGGGGCGCACCGGCACCGTCACGTTGAGGTCGGGGTTCTGCCAGACCGCGACACGGATCTGGTCGTCGACGCCGATGCGGTATTCCTTGACCGCCTGCACCTGCGGGTCGACGCTCGGCGCGTCACCCGGGCGGGGTCCTGCGGCACATCCGACGAGGGTCACAAAGCCCAATGCAATCAAAAGCCTGCATAGCCGTTGCATGATCCGCTCCCCTGTTTCGCGCGAAAGTGTGAAATCTATCACATTTTGCCGCAGGCCCGGCCTCGAACCGGGCGCCAGGCCCACGTCAATCCCCGACATCAAACCCCGTAATAGGCGCGATACCACTCGACGAATCGCGCCACCCCTTGCTCGATCGGCGTGGACGGAGCATAGCCCGTGTCGGCGGCCAGTTCGGTGACATCCGCGCAGGTATCGGGCACGTCGCCTGGCTGCAAAGGCAGCAGCACCTTGCGCGCCTGGCGCCCGAGCGTGGCCTCGAGTACCTCGATGTAGCGCGCGAGCTCCACCGGCCGGTTGTTGCCGATGTTGTACACGCGATACGGCGCCGACGACGTCGCCGGGTTGGGCCGCAACGGGTCGAACGCCGGGTCGGCGTCCGGCACGCGATCGAGGGTGCGGATCACGCCTTCGACGATATCGTCCACGTACGTGAAATCGCGCGTGTGCCGGCCATGGTTGAACACCTCGATCGGTTCCCCCGCGAGGATCCGGCGCGTGAACAGGAACAGCGCCATGTCGGGCCGACCCCAGGGCCCGTACACCGTGAAGAAACGCAGGCCGGTGGTCGGCAGTCGGTACAGATGGCTGTAGGTGTGCGCCATCAGCTCGTTGGCCTTCTTGGTCGCGGCGTACAGGCTGACCGGATGGTCCACCGCGTCCTGCACCGAGAACGGCAGCTTGCGGTTCGCGCCGTAGACCGAGCTCGAGGAGGCGTAGACGAGGTGTCCGACGCCGCCGTGGCGACACGCCTCGAGCACGTTGATGAAGCCGACGAGGTTCGCCTCGACGTATGCGTACGGATTCTCGATCGAGTAGCGCACGCCGGCCTGCGCGGCGAGGTTGACCACGCGCTGCGGGCGGAAATCCGCGAATGCCCGCTCGAGCGCGGGCCGGTCCTCGAGCGAGGCGCGCACGAAGCCGAAACCTGCCTGCGGCGTGAGTCGAGCGAGCCGCGCTTCCTTCAGCGTCGGATCGTAGTAGTCGTTGACGTTGTCGTAGCCGAGCACCTCGTCGCCGCGCGCAAGCAAGCGCGCCGCGAGGGCCGATCCGATGAAACCGGCGGCGCCGGTGATGAGGATGCGCATGTGCGGAGCCGGGAATGGAGAATGGGGAACAGCGAATGGTGAACGGTGGTGACGGGCTCGGGGCTAGGTGCCGGGGTCAGGTGCAGCCTGCGAAGGTCGATCGCCGCCTTGCCCATTCCCCATTCCCCATTCCCCGCCCATCACAGCCTGTCATCCACGCTTTCGCGCGGCAACACCTGCTTGACGTCGAACAGCACGCAGCCGGGCCGGCCGAGCGCACGGATGCGGTCGGCGCCGAGTTCGATGAATTGGCGGTGCGCGACCGCGAGCACGATCGCGTCGTAGCTCGCGGGCACGAGTTCGTCGACGAGTTCGAGGCCGTACTCGTGGCGCGCCTCGTCCGCGCTGACCCACGGATCGTGCACGTCGACCTTCGCGCCGTAGCTCGCGAATTCGCCGACCACGTCGGTCACGCGCGTGTTGCGCAGGTCCGGGCAGTTCTCCTTGAACGCAAGCCCGAGCACGAGGATGTTGGAGCCGGACGCATGGATGCGCCGCTGCGTCATGAGCTTGATCACGCGCTGCGCGACGTGCTGGCCCATGCCGTCGTTGATGCGCCGCCCGGACAGGATCACTTCCGGGTGGTAGCCGATCTGCTGCGCCTTGTGCGTGAGGTAGTACGGGTCGACGCCGATGCAGTGGCCGCCCACGAGCCCGGGGCGGAACGGCAGGAAGTTCCACTTGGTGCCCGCGGCCGCGAGTACTTCGCTGGTGTCGATGCCGAGGCGATGGAAGATCAGCGCGAGTTCGTTGATCAGCGCGATGTTGAGGTCGCGCTGGGTGTTCTCGATCACCTTGGCCGCTTCCGCCACCCGGATGCTCGATGCCTTGTGCGTGCCGGCGGTGATGATGCGCCGGTACAACGCATCGACGAACTCGGCCGCTTCGGGGGTCGATCCGGAGGTCACCTTGAGGATCGTCTCGAGGCGATGCTGGCGGTCGCCCGGATTGATGCGCTCGGGACTGTAACCGGCGTGGAAGTCGACGTTGTAGCGCAGCCCCGATTCACGCTCGATGATCGGCACGCACACTTCCTCGGTCGCGCCCGGGTACACCGTCGACTCGAACACGACCACCGCGCCGCGCGCGATCGCGCGACCGACGCTGCGGCTCGCCGACACCAGCGGCGCGAGGTCGGGGCGCTTGGCGTCGTCGATCGGCGTCGGCACGGTGACGATGAACACGTTGCAGGCGGGCAGGTCGGCCGGATCCGCGCTGAAGCGAAGCCGCGGCGTCGCCTTCAGCTCCTCCTCCGAAACTTCGAGCGTGTGGTCCCGATGCGCCTTGAGCTCGTCGATGCGCGCGCGATTGATGTCGAAGCCGAGCGTTGGCAGCACGCGCCCGAAACCGACCGCGAGCGGCAGGCCGACGTAGCCGAGGCCGATGATCGCCACGCGCGTGTCGTCGGGACGGGGCAGGGCGGCGACGTCCATGCGGAGCTCCAGGTCGTGGGGGCCGCAGTCTAGCAAGAGCGCAAAGTATCGGGCGTGCCATTCGGCAGGCGCGGCGCGGCGGGGTCGCGCATATGCTTGGGCCATCCCCACGCAGGAGTGCGCCATGCACCGGCTCGTCTTCTTGTTCGGTTTCACGGCGGCGGGCGCCGCATGCGCCACCGGTGCCGGTGCGCGCACCGACACGATCATCATGCAGGGCAACCGCGTCGGCCAGCAGGTCGTGGCACGCGAGGGCGAGGCGACGCGCGTCGAATACTCGTTCAACGATCGCGGCCGCGGCGACCACATCGTCGCGCGCTGGACGCTGGATGCCGCGGGCATCCCGCAGGCGTACGAGGGCCGCGGCAACGACTACATGAAGGCGCCGGTCGAGGAAACGTTTTCCTTCGCCGGCGGCAAGGCGACCTGGCGCAGCCGCACCGAGCAGGGCGAGCGTACGCTCGACGCGCCCGCGTTCTACGTGCCCGCGAACGCGCCGCCCGAAATGCTCGGTGTGCTCGCGCGCGCGCTGCTCGCGGCGCCGGGCCGGCGGCTCGCGCTGCTGCCGGCCGGCGAGGCGCGCATCGAGGCCGCGGGCGAGGCCACGGTCGAGCGTGCGGGTCGCCGCGCGACGCTGCGCCAATACCGCATCATCGGACTCGGTTTCACGCCACAGCCGGTCTGGCTGGAGGCGGATGGCGAGACCGCCGCGCTCGTGTCCGGCTGGTTCTCGGTACTGCCGGCAGCAAGCGAAGGTGCTTCGGCGCCGCTGCAGGCGGCACAGGACGCGGCCGACCGCGCGTGGTCGAAGCGACTCACGCAGGAACTCGTGCGCGTTCCACGCGGCGACCTGCTCATTCGCGACGCACGCCTGTTCGACCCGCGCGACGGGTCGGTGACCGCCGGCAGCAGCGTGCTCGTGCGCGCCGGACGCATCGTGCGCGTCGCGCCCGGCTCGGAGATCCCGGCGACGCCGGGCGCCGACGTCGTCGATGCGCACGGCCGCTTCCTGATGCCGGGCCTGTGGGACAACCACCAGCACTTCTCGGACGTCGATGGCCTGCTCGACCTCGCCAATGGCGTCACCAGCGCGCGTGACCTCGCCAACGACACCGACGCCTTCATCGAGCGCGTCGCGCGCTTCGACGACGGCAGCGAGATCGGCCCGCGCGTGCTGCGCGCCGGCCTCATCGACGGCACCGGCGAACTCGCAGGCCCGACCAGGATGCGCGTGGACGACGCGAAGGGCGCGACCGACGCGGTGGACTGGTACGCCGACCACGGCTACGTGCAGGTCAAGCTGTACTCGTCGCTGAAGCCCGAGCTGGTCCCGGTGATCGCCGACCGCGCGCACGAACGCGGCCTGCGCGTGTCCGGCCATGTGCCTGCGTTCATGTCGGCGCGGCAGTTCATCGAAGCCGGCGCGGACGAGTTGCAGCATCTCAACTTCGTCGTGCTGAACTTCCTGTATCCCGAGGTCGGCGAGACGCGCAACCGCGACCGCTTCATCAAGGTCGCCGAGCGCGCGCGCGAGTTCACGCCCGAGCGGCCGCAGGTGCGCGAGTTCATCGATCTGCTCAAGCGTCGCCATGTCGTGCTCGACCCGACGCTCGGCATCTTCGAAGGCTTGTTCTCGGGCGATCCGGGCGCGGTCGCGCCCGGTCTCGAGACGGTCGCGCCACGCCTGCCGCCGCAGATCCGGCGCGCGATGCTGAGCGGTGCGCTGGAAGTTCCGCAAGGGCAGGAAGCGGCGTATCGCGAGGCATTCCCCGCGATGTTGCGCCTGCTCAAGGCCGCGCACGACGCAGGCGTGACGATCGTTCCGGGCACCGACGGCCTCGCCGGCTACATGCTGCACCACGAGCTCGAACTGTACGCGCGCGCGGGCATCGCGCCGGCGCAGGTGCTGCGCATGGCGACGCTGGATTCGGCCCGCGTCATGGGCGTGGACCACCTGCGCGGCGTGGTCGCCGCGGGGCTGCAGGCGGACATGCTGCTCGTCGACGGCGATCCGCTGCGCGACATCGGCGACATCCGCAAGGTCGACCTCGTGATCAAGGCCGGGCGGCTGCACGACCCCGCCGCGATCGAGCGTGCGATCGGCATCACGCCGCGCGGCTGACCCAAGGATTCCGCGCAACTGCGCGGCGAAACTGAATGAATCCCGGCCGCGGCCGTGCGGCCAGGTGCCGTTTCGCAACGCTGTGACCGCCGTCAAGACAATGCAGCCGGGCCGGGCGGATCATCGCCGTCCCCTGGAGTACCGGAGTGCATCTCCTTGAACCTCAAACATTTTCTTTGGGTGCTGCTGCTCGCGTGCAGCGCCCCGGCGATCGCGGTCGAACCCTTCATCGCGCCGGCCGTCGGCCAGGGCGCGCTCGACGTGCGGCTGGTCCCGACCGAGGTCGTGTCGCCCGGTGCCGAGCAGCTGGTGACGTTCGGCGTGCCGTTCCCGCGCGGATCGATCACGCAGGCGGGCCTTGCGAACCTGCGCGTGCTCAAGGGCGCGAGCGAGCTTCCCGCGCACGTGAGCCAGATGACGCCGTGGCGGCACCGGCTCGATCCCTCGCTCGACGGCACCTCGGTGCGCGTCGCGCGCGTGCAGCTGCGTTACACCTTCGCCGGCAGCGCGCCGGAGTCGATCCGCGTCGAATGGGGCAGCCAGCCGCGCCAGCTCGACGTCGCCGCGTCGGTGCCTGCACGCGACGGCTGGCACACGGTCGCGAGCGGCAGCTTCGTCGCGTCCGATGGCGTGCAGGAGCCGAACGTCTATGCGGTGCTGCCGAAGGAGTGGCTTGCGCTCGGCGTGCTCAAGGGCAATCCCTCGCTTCCGTTCGACGACGCGAACACCGAGCCGCGCGATGATCCCGCGGTCAATGCCGGCATCCAGCACTGGCCGGGCTATACCGAAGCCGACCGCGCGGCCAAGAACAACTTCTACAACCTCGTGAACCAGGACGACCCGCGCGTGAGCGCGGGCAACCAGTGCCCCTATCGCAGCGGCTACGAGCCGTGGCTGTACGACCGCGCCTCGTCGATGTTCGTGCTGTATTTCCGCAGCGGATTCCCGAACGCATTGCGCGAGGCCGTGCGCGCGTCGGAGTTCTACGGCGACCACCTGACTGCGGCCGGCCATTTCGACATGCGTGACGGCGACACCAAGTACGCGTACTCGGAGAACCTCGCCTACCGTTACTGGCTGACCGGCGACGAGACCGCCCTCGCGCGCGTCGCCGCGGTCGCGTCCGCGCACGACGGCTTCAACCACGCCTGGACGGCGTCGACCGGTTTCTGGACCGAGCGCCACGCGGGCTTCAAGCTGCTCGCGATGCAGGTCGCCTACGAACTCCTCGGCACCGCCGCCTACGCGGACAAGGTCGCTGCCGTGGTCTCGCGCCTCGCCTGGCACCAGGACGGCGCGGACGGCCAGATCCCGCGCCCGTCGGGTTACGTCGATGGCGGCCTCTACCACTACGGCTCGCAGCACGACGGAGACTGGGCGGATGACTCGCTCGGCGCGTCGAGCTGGATGAGCGCGCTGATCGTCGACGCGATGCTGCGCACCTACGCGACCTCGGAGGATGCCGTGATCGCGCAGTTCGTGCGGCGCATGGGCAACTTCCTGCGCGCCTCGACGGTGATGACGCTGCAGCACCAGTACGACAACCACGACGGCGCACTCGCGCTGCCGCGTTACGCGATGCTCTCGGACGGCAGCGACGGCCAGGTCAACGATGCCGACGTCGAACATGCGCTCGATGTCGCCGCCTCGATCGCGTGGGCGCACTATTTCGCCGAAGCGACCGGCCAAACCGATCCGGCGCTGGCCGAGATGGCCGAGACGCTCTATTTCACCTATGACGAAGGCGTCAACTTCTGGATCCGGCCGAACGGGCCGGCCTCGGGCCTGCCGGCCTACCGCGTCTCGCCATGGCGCAAGTACGGCTGGGAACACCGCGTCTCGAGCGGACTCGGCTGGGCGATGCAGGCCGCGATGGAACGCGGTGATCCGGTGTTCGCGAACGGCTTCGAATAGCCGCGATCGCCAATCGCGCGCGCAACCGGTTTCCCGCGCGGATCGCCCACAGGGTGGGCTCCTACAAGGGAATTTCGTGCAGGAGCGCACCCTGTGCGCGATCGCGCCACTCGCATGCCCTCGTCCACCCGGTTTCCTGCGCGGATCGCCCACAGGGTGGGCTCCTACGAGGGAATTTCGTGCAGGAGCGCACCCTGTGCGCGATCGCGCCACTCGCATGCCTTCGTCCACCCGGTTTCCTGCGCGGATCGCCCACAGGGTGGGCTCCTACAAGGGAATTTCGTGCAGGAGCGCAC
>DAIOWG010000011.1:14631-20644 GCA_036758645.1 Dokdonella sp.
CGCATGCCCTCGTCCACCCGGTTTCCTGCGCGGATCGCCCACAGGGTGGGCTCCTGCGAGGGAATTTCGTGCAGGAGCGCACCCCGTGCGCGATCGCGTCGATTCGCAGGCCGGCGCGCACACGGTTCACTGCGCGACCGCCCACGGGGTGGGCTCCTGCACCGCGCGGATGGACGCTGCTACAACGCCGTCGCCCGCGCGGCGAGGCGCGTGGCCAGCCACGCGGGCAACTCGCCGTCCGTCGCGAGCGCCGAGAGTTCGGCGGGCGCGGCGGCATCGCCATCGCAGCGCGCGCGCAGCAACCACCAGCCGGCCCACCAGTCGCGCTCGCGTCCTGCGAGCATCGAGGCGGAGGGTGGTCGCGCCGCCGGCGTCGCGCAGCGACCGACGTCCGACGCCAGCACGGCGCGCGCGATGCAGACGCGCCGCGTGAAGCCGGTGCGCTGCTCGAGGTCGTTGCAGTTTGCCTCGAACGAATCGAGCAACGCGCCCGCTCCGTCATCGCCGCGTTCGAACAGCATCACGCCGAGCACGCCGGCCACCCATGCGTTGGCGGCCTGCTGTTCGGCAGGGAGCGCCGACTGCGCGGCCCAGGCCTCGCGTGCGACGTCGAACGCCGGCGCGGCCTCGCCCGCTTCGTCGAGCGCGACCGCGTACTGCCCGAGCACGTTGACGAGGTAGGCGTGCCCGGGTCCGAGCGCTTCGCGCGCGGCCGGCAGCAGCGCCTCGTAGGCGCGCGCAGAGGCCGCGGCACCATGCCACGTGCGCTGCAGCGAGGCCTGGTTCGCGCGCGCGCGAATCGTCTGCGGATGTCGCGCGCCGTAGATCGCCTCGTGCCGCTCCACCGCACGCGCGAGCGTCGCCTCCGCGACCTCGTGGTCTCCGAGCCGACTCTGCAGCAGCGCGAGGTCGTTGAGGATCACCGCCATCTTCGGATGCGCGGGTGCGAGGCGCTGTTGCAGTGCCTCCGCCTCGATCAGGAGCGGCAACGCCTGTTCCGCGCGCGACTGGTGGTGCAGTGCCGTCGCGAGTGCGCACAGCGCATCGGGATGGATCAGGCTGTCGGTCAGGCCGGCTTCGCGGATGCGCGCGAGGGCCGCGCGCGCGGTCGTCTCGGCGGCGGCGGCCTCGCCGCCATCGACCTGCATCTCGGCAATGCGCACCTGCAGGTAGAGCCGGCGCGGATCCACCGCCGCGAGTCCGGCCGCCTCGGCGACGGTTTCGGCCTCGCGCAGGCGCCGCAACGCATCGACTGCATTTCCGTCTTCGTACGCGACCATCGCGCGATCGCCGAGCGCGACCGCATGCGCGGCCACCGGGCGGCGCAGCGCCGCATACGCCGCATCCGCGTCATCGAGCGAAGCGCGCGCATCTTCGAGCAGGCCGCGCTCGAGCTGCACGCGACCGATCACGCCGAGCATTTCGCCGAGAACGGCCGGCCGCGCCGCGAACTCCTCGCGCACGCGCTGCGCGCCGGCGCGCAGCAGCAACGACGCAGGCGGGTCGGCGCCCTGCGCGACGTCCGGATTGGTCGCCGCGAACAGGTCGACGACGAAATCCTTGATCGCGGTCGCCTGCGCCGCTTCGAGCCGCGCGACGCGTGCCTGCCACAGCGTGCCGGCCACGCCGGCCGCGAGCGCGAGCGCGACCGCGGCGCTCGCGGCGACCCCGAGGCGATGGCGAGCGAGGAACTTGCGCAGGCGATAACCGACCGACGGCCGCGTCGCGAGCACCGGGCGGCCCTCGAGCCAGCGCCGCAGGTCGGCCGCGAGCGCGCCCGCGCTCGGGTAGCGCTGTGCGGCGTCGACCTGCAGGGCCTTGGCGAGGATCGCGTCGAGGTCGTTGCGCAGGTCGCGCACGCGTCGCTTCGACGCGCCGGCTGCAGCGGCCACGCGCGAAGCGCGCGTCGCCGCGACACCTTGGCCGTGCGGCGGACTGTCGCCGACCAGCAGGCGGTGCAGCAGCGCACCGAGGCCGTACACGTCCATCGTCGTCGCGGGCGCGGCGCCATCGAACTGCTCGGGCGCCGCGTAGGACGGCGTCAGTGCGCGCTGCAGCGTCGCCGTCGCATCGGCGTGGCCATCGGCCAGGCGCGAGATCCCGAAATCGAGCAGGCGCACATGGCCGTGTGCATCCACGAGCACGTTGGAGGGCTTGAGATC
The DNA here is from genome assembly GCA_036758645.1 of Dokdonella sp. Taxonomy (GTDB): domain Bacteria; phylum Pseudomonadota; class Gammaproteobacteria; order Xanthomonadales; family Rhodanobacteraceae; genus Dokdonella_A. The sequence goes on from DAIOWG010000011.1 coordinate 16,794, forward strand.
GCGGTGGATCACGAGGTTCTGGTGCGCGTAACCGACCGCGTCGCAGACATCCAGGCACAGTCGCACGATCGCGCGCGCGTCGAGCGAGCGTTCGTGGCACCAGGCATCGATGTGCACCCCGTCGACGAGCGCCATCGCGAGCCACGGCGTGCCGTCGTCGGCGACACCCGCGTCGAACAGCGGCACGATGTGCGGATGATTGAGTCGCGCGAGCATTGCGTGTTCGTTGTGCAGGCGCGCCGGCCCGAGCCCCGCGAGCGAGCCGATCGTCAGCAGCTTGATCGCGGCCACGCGACGCTGGCCGCCCTCGTCGCGGCACGCGCGATAGACCACCGCCATGCCGCCGCGACCGATCTCGCGTTCGAGTGTCCAGTCGCCGAGTCGCCGACCGGCCAGCGCATCGGGTGCGGGGCCGCCGCGCAAGGGCCGCTCCAGCACGCCATCGGTGCTGCCATGTGCGCCAAGCAGCCGCAATACGCATGCGCGCACCGCGGGAGACAGGTCCAGCGCGCGCAGCGCCGCGTCGAGCGCGTCGTCGGGCAGGTCGAGCAGGCGATCGAGCACCGCGTCGGCCTCGCGCCACGCCGCCGCATCGAGTGCATCGCGCGGCGTGTTCATGTGGCCATCTGCGCGTAAAGGAACGCGCGGCCGCGCTCCCATTCGCGCTTGGCGGTGCGCTCGGCACAACCGAGCAGTTCGCCGATCTCGGCGTAGGTGAGCCCGGCGAAAAATTGCAGCTCGACCACTTCGCGCTGGCGCGGACTCACGCGTTCGAGTTGGTCGAGGGCCTGGTCGAGCGCGAACACGTCGCTGTCGCCGGCTTCCTCGCCGACCGGGAGATGCTCGTCGAGCGTGACCGGCGCGAGTCCGCCGCCGCGCTTGTCGGCGTGCCGCCGCCGCGCGTGGTCGACGACGATGCAGCGCATCGCGCGCGCGGCGCAGGCGAAGAAGTGGCGGCGGTCGCCGAGCGCAAGGCCGTGGTTCTCGGTCAGGCGCAGGAACGCCTCGTGCACGAGCACGGTCGGCGTCAGCGTCGCGCCTCGCGCGGCCGGCCTCGCCTGCGCGATGCGCCGAAGTTCCGGATACAGCGCCTCGAACACGTCGGCCAGTCGCTCGGGCTCCCCGCCGCGCGCGCGTGCGAGCAATTCGGTGATCTCCACTCGACCTCCCGTTTGCGATGGCACAATCCGATTCTACGGGGATTCCGGAAGCAATCCGCGCACGGCTCGCGGTTCCAGCACGACCGTCACGTCGAGGTTGCCGCAGGACCGCAACCCGCCCGCGTACGCCGTAGGAGCCCACCCTGTGGGCGATCCGCGCGGGAAAGGTGTTCTCGCGAGAACATTCGCATTCACGCGAATCGCGCAGAGGGTGCGCTCCTGCGAGAACCCGCGTGTAGGAGCCCACCTTGTGGGCGATCCGCGCAGGAAACCGGCTGCTCGCGAATATCCGCATTCACGCGCATCGCGCACAGGGTGCGCTCCTACAGGCCGAGCACGAGGTCGCCGGCTTCGACGCGATTGATGCGGATGCGATTGGCGAACAGCGAGAACGCGAGGATGCCCGCGAGGCCATGGGAATGCTGCACCCAGGGGGGCAACCAGCGCGGCGGCGCGATCGAGCCGTCGGCGAAGCAGGGCTCGAGCGTGACCACGTCCTGCAACGCGAGCTTGCCCGCGAACAGGTTGCGGCATTGCGACATGCGCTGTTCCTTGAGCGCCCAGCGGAAGAACGTGTGCACCGACAGCAGGCCGTGCAGGTAGACCGAGTCCTTGGTGAACGCGCCGCCGCCGGTGAGCGGTGCGCCCCGGAACACGCGCTGGGTCGAGGAGAAGCTGTCGGTCTCGCTCTGGCCCGATTCGAGGAAGAAGCGGAACACCTCGATGAAGTCCGCGCCGCGCATTGCCATGTCGATCGCGAGGATGCGCAGGCTGATGCGCTTCATTCGCGCGATGTCGATCGAACCGGACATGAGTTCGGCGAACACCGCGAGTCCCTCCTGGCTCGCGGTCACGCGCGGCGAGGCGCGAGCGAGAGATCTCAGGTGCGGCTGCATGCGGCCGTTGAGGCCGGTCAGCGTGTGCACGAACGCCTCGTGCGCGAGCAACTGGTGGCGGTCGTACTCGGTGAAGTTCGTGGCCGAGCGCAGGCGGATGCGCGTCGCGCCCGCGGCGGCCTTCGCGATCAGGTCGGGATCGGTCACGACCGCGATCACGCCCGCGCCGAAGAACGCGTCCATTTCCTGCTGCAGGTCCGCGCGCAACACCTCGGCCGGGATCTCGGCCACCACCTCGTCCAGCGGCGCGCCGCTGTGGTACTCGTCGGCGATCTCGATGAAATGATTCGCCGCATCGATGCTGGTCAGCGTCGCGCCGGGCACGCGGTCGCCGGGTCCGCCGAACAGGCGCAGCGAATGCGCGGTCATCGCGGGCGTGCCCGTGGCGTCGAGCAGTTCCGTCGCGATGCGCCAGGACTCCGCGCTGCGACGGATGTAGTCGCCGATAGGATGGCCGGGGTCGGCCGCGTGCGTGATCGCGTCGAGCGCCGCGCGCGTCGGCGCGAAGTCAGCCTGCGGATAGGTGACCTCGGGCAAGCTCGTGCGTCCGGCCCGCCACGCTGCGAGGAACCCGAGTTCGGCCTTCGCCGGCCAGCTCACCGAGGCGAGCAGCCGGATGCCGCGCGTCGCCTCGTCGAGGCGCGCGTCGAGCGCGGCATGGTGCAACAACGGATCGTTGGCGGAAGTCGACGTCATTTCGATCTGATCCGACGATAGCAGAGCGCGCGGCTGGTATGGTCGCTGTTCGCATGCCGCAACGCGGCCAAACCCTGGAGGCACGCATGACCCCATCCGATTTCCGTCGAACCGCCACGCGCCTGCGGCCGCTCGCCGCTGCACTCGCGATGGCGCTGATGCCCGTGTCGGCCGCGTTTGCCGACGCGCCGACCGCCGCCAACGTGCGCCACGCGTTCGAGACCGCGCCGACGCCCTACGCCGCGCGGCTGGTGTGGCGCGATGCACAGCGGCGCGGCCTGCTGCCGGAGGCCGGGCACGCACCCGCGCCGCAAGGCGGTGTCACGCGGCCGGTGACGAGCTGCGCGGACGACGCCGATCCCGGCACCTTGCGCAACGTGCTCGCGATCGCGGGCGAAGGCGACACGATCGACCTCACGACGCTCACCTGCTCGACGATCACGCTGACGCAGGGCCCGATCGATACCAGCGTGCTCGGCGACAACCATCTCTACGACGTCACGATCAACGGGCCGGGGCGCGACCTGCTCACGATCGAAGCGGGTGGCACCTCGCAGGTGTTCGTCGTCGGCGGGTTCTCGAGCAACCAGGGCCGCGCGATCTTCAACGACCTCACGATCGCCCACGGCGACTATTCGGGCGGGCTCGCGGGCTGCATCACCGGTTTCGGCGGCGCGGTGGAGCTCAACCGCGTGACCGTCACCGACTGCCACTCGCGCGGAACGGTGCCGCTGGTATTCGCGGGCGCGGTCGACGTGACCACGCTCGAGATGACCGAGAGCGTGATCAGCCATTCGAGCGCGACCGCGACCGGCGTCAACGGCACGGCGATCGGCGGCGGCAGCTATGCGAGCGGTGGCATGACGCTCGTCGACAGCACGGTCAGCGGCAACACGGTCACGGCGCCGTGGGGCGTCAATGACGGCTACCTGACCGCCGGCGGCGGTCTCTATTCGCGCGGCAACCTCGTGCTCACGCGCAGCACGATCTCGGGCAACACGATCGGGGCAACCAACGAGGGCGAGAATGCGCGCGGTGGCGGCGTGTTCGTGCGCGGCGTGGCGACGATCATCGCATCGACGATCGATGGCAACAGCGC
>DAIOWG010000012.1:0-17908 GCA_036758645.1 Dokdonella sp.
GCCAGCGTCGGACCTTCGAGGCGGACGCCGACGCGGTTCGAGTCGGCGTGCACGCGGAACGTCGCCGCATGCAGCGCCGCGCGCGAATCGGCATCGAGCAACCCTGCATGGCTGCCCGCGATCAGCCGGATCGGCGCGTCGGCATGCCCGTCGAACCAGGGTTGCGGATCGAGCGACCACCGCCGCGCGTGCAGCGACACGCGCGGCGGGTTCCATGCGAGCCGGTCGCCTGCGCGCAAGGCGCGACCATCGAACGAGCCGATCGCGGCATTGAGGTCGGTCGCGCCGCTGCCGAGCACGCGTTCGACCGCGAAGCCGCCCGCGATCGCGAGGCAGGCGCGTGCGCCGTGGCGCAGGGCGCCACAATCGAGTTCGCTGCCCGCCTCGATGCGCAGCGCACGCCATCCTGCAACGCCGGCGCCGTCGACGCGCATGTCGCATGCGGCACCGCAGATCGCGATCAATGCGTCGCGGTCGAAGCGCAGATGAGGTCCCGACCAGGTCAGCTCGAGCGCGACCGCGTCGTCCGGGTTGCCGACCAGTGCATTCGCGAGTCGCAGCGAGACTTCGTCCATCGCGCCGGCCGCGCCGACGCCGAGTGCACGCCAGCCTTGGCGGCCGCGATCCTGCAGCGTGGTCAACGTGCCCGGCCGCAGCACGACGAGGCTCACGACAGCGCGTGGAACCGCACGACATCGCCGGGCGCGAGCAGGCAGGGCGGCTCGGCCCGGGCATCGAACAGCGCCAGGGGCGTGCGTCCGATCAGGTTCCAGCCTCCCGGCAACTCGCGCGGATAGATGCCGGTCTGGAGGCCGCCGATCGCGACCGCGCCAGCCGGAACCCGCAGGCGTGGTTCGGCACGCCGCGCGATCTGCAGCGCGGGGTCGAGCCCGATCAGGTAGGGAAAACCCGGCGCGAATCCGAGCATCGCGACGCGGTAGGCGGCCGCCGCATGGCGTCGCACGACTTCGATGGCTTCGAGCCCGGCATGGCGCGCGACCCGTTCGAGGTCGGGACCGTCGTCGCCGCCGTAGCGCACCGGCACCTGCACCTGGCGCGCCGCACGCCTGGCGGGCGCCTCGCGCGCGCAGGCTCGCACCGCACCAGCGAGGCGGCGCCACGGTGCGCCGTCGCGGCCTTCCCATGCACGCGGTTCGTAGTGGATGCCGAGTGAAGCGTAAGCGGGCACGATGTCGACGATGCCGTCGAGACGCGCATCGCGCAGCGCCTCGGCCAATGCATGCACGCGTGCGTTCAGCGCCGCGTCGAGCGTCGAGCCGAAGCGCAACAGCAGCAACGCCTCGCCGGCCGGTTCGGCCGACCAGTCGTCGGAGGTGATCACGTCCATCAGGCGCCGGGTTTGAGCGCGCCGCGCAGCGCTGCGACGCGCTGCTCGCGCAGCTCGGCCTCGTACGGCACGCGCGTGCCGCGTCCCCATACCGGTTGCGGCCAGGCGTCGTCCGCCTGGTAGCGTGCGAGCACGTGCACGTGCAGCTGCGGCACGACGTTGCCGAGCGCGGCGATGTTGAGCTTGTCGGGCGAGAACAACGTCTCGAGCGCGCGCGAGGCGAGGCTCAATTCCCCGAGCAGCATGATGCGGTCGGCCTCGTCGAGGTCGAGCAGTTCGCGGGCACCCGCAATGCGCGGTACCAGCAGCAGCCAGGGATAGCGCGCATCGTCCATCAGCAGCAGGGTCGACAGCGGCAGCTCGCCGATCGGCCAGCTTTCGGCGACGAGACGCGGATCGATCGAGAAGCTCATTCGGCGGCGCTCGCGAGATGCAGGTGGAAAAACGCGAGCGTGCGCTCGCGGGCGAGCCGGGCACTCGGTTCGTGCCAGGCGGACGGGTCGACATCGCGGTTGAACGCATGCCCCGCGGGATAGACATGGATCTGCGCCTCGGGCAACGCTGCGCGATGGCGCTCGATCGCCTCGGCCGGAATCGATTCGTCGTTCCCGCCGAAATGGAACATCAGCGGTGCCTGCGGGCGCTCGTCGAGGTAGGCGACGTTGCGTGCGCCGTAGTAACTGACCGCGGGCAGGCCGAGGCGCGTCGCGGCGAGCATGGCGACGGTGCCGCCCCAGCAGTAGCCGACGCAGCCGATACGGCCGGACGAGGCGATCGATTCGGCCGCGCTCGCGACGTCCGCGAGCGCGAGCTCGAGCCCGACTTCCCCGGCAAGCGCGCGCCCGCAGCGGAAGCCTTCGGCGTCGTAGCCGAGTTCCACCCCCGATTCGACATGGTCGAAGAACGCGGGCGCGATCGCGGTGTAGCCGGCTTCGGCGAAACGATCGACGACGCTGCGCATGTGCGCGTTGACGCCGAAGATCTCCTGCGCGACGACCACGCCACCGATCGGCGTGCCGGCGGGACGGGCGAGCCAGGCGGCGATGCACTGCATGCGCGAGGTGTTGAGCTGGATCCAATGGCCCATCCGCAAATCCTTGGCGAGCTGGAGTCCGCAGCGTAGGGGAGCGGCCGCGCAAGTCAACCGTGCGGTGCCCGCGCATGCTCACGCGGCGCGCCGGCGCACCCGGTTGCGTCCGTCGTTCTTGGCTTCGTACAGCGCGAGGTCGGCCGCTTCGAGCAGGTTCTCCGCGCGGCTGCCGGCGGGCAGGTCGGCGAGGAACGCGACGCCGATGCTGATCGTCGCGATGCTGCGCAGGTCGGGCATCAGCCGTGCGAGTTCCTCCGCGACCTGCGCGCGCATGCGTTCGGCCAGCGCCATCACGAGCGAGGGTTCGCGGTTCCGCACGACGACGATGAATTCCTCGCCGCCGAAGCGCCCGAGCAGGTCGTCCGCGCCGAGGCAATCGCGCAGCACGCCGGCGCCCGCGACCAGTGCGCGATCGCCCCCGAGATGACCGCAAACGTCGTTGATCTGCTTGAAATGGTCGAAGTCGATCAGCATCAGTGCGAGCGGCCGCGCGCTCGCGACGCACTCGGCATGGCGTTCGGCCAGGCGTTCGAGCACTTCGCGCCGGTTCGCGGTGCCGGTCAGGGAATCGGTCGCTGCGGCGGTGCGCAGGTCGGTGGCCTGCACCTGCAGGCGCAGGTTCGCTTCGCCGAGCGCGGCGCGCTGGCGCTCGATCTCGGCATTGCGCAGGCCGAGTTCCCGATTGAGCCGGCGCACGCCGAGGTGGCGCCAGACCAGCGCGACCAGCAGCAGGCCCAGCCCCGTGATCGCCGCGATGCCGAATCGGCGTTGCAGTTCCTGCCGGTCGAGGCGCGCGGCCTTGAGGTCGTTGTCCTTGGCCAGCAGCTGCAGTCGCTGTTCGTTCGCCGCGCGTGCGTGGCGTGACTCGAGCGCTGCGAGCTGCCGGCTCGCGCGGATGCCGATCAGCTCTTCGCGTGCCTGCGCATGCTTGTGCGCGAAGCGCAGCGCCTCGGCGTCATCGTGCTGCGCGCGCGCAAGCTGTTCGCGCAATGCGTACGCCTGCGCGAGTTGCGGTCGCAGCCGCGCGCTCTCGAGCCCGGCCATCGCTTCGTCGATGAGGCCACGCGCGCGCAGCATGTCGCGTTCGAGCATTGCCACTTCGGTCAGATGCAAGAGCGCGCGCGCGACGATCTCGCGTTGCCCCAGTTCGCGACCCAGCGCCAACGCCGTTTCCAGATGGGTCGCGGCCGCATGCACCTCGCCCTGGCCGAGCAGCGCGCGGCCGATCTCGAGCTGTTCCAGTCCCTGGTGCGGCTTGTCGCCGAGCGCGGTGTCGATCGCAAGCGCCTCGCTCGCGGCGGCGTGCGCCGCGGCGTACTCGCCGAGGTCGTTGAGCACGCTCGCCCAGGAGCCGACGACCGACGCATACGCCGAAGGCACGCCGCCCTCGTCGGCTTTCTCGAGCGCGCGCTGGAAATAATCGCGCGCGGCCGCGTGGTCCTCGATCTCGCGGTAGAGCAGGGCCACGTTGCGATAGACGTTGTCGAGTCGGTCGCCGCTGCGCTCTCGCGCGGCGGTCGCTTCGAGCTGCGCGTCGAGTGCTTTCGCGTAGTCGCCGCGGTCGCGCCAGATCGTGCCGAGGTCCGACAGCGAGCGCATTGCGCCGATCTCGTCGCCCGCCGCGCGATATCCCAGGATCGCCCGCTGCTGGAATTCCAGCGCGCGGTCGAGCTGGCCGCGCCGTCGCGCGATCACGCCGGCCACCGCGTCGGCCTCGGCTTCCCCCGCGCGGTCGCCGAGCGCGCGCGCCTGTTCGCGCAGCCTGTCCGACAGTTCGAGCGCACGCGCATATTCGCCGAGCACGAGCACCGCCTGCGTCCACGCAGCCAGCGCTTCGACCGCATGCACGCGGTCGCCGCGTCGCAATGCCAGTTGCGCGGCGCGCGCGAGCTGGCCATCGGCAAGGGCCGGCGCATCGAGCGCTGCGGAGACGTCGGCGAGCAGCAGCAGCCAATGCTGCAGGCCGGGCTGTCCACCGAGCGCCGCCACGAATCCGCGCATCGGAGCCGCGTTGAAATGCGTATCGACCGCGAGCGCGAGCCGCTGTGCCCCGATCGCGCGTTGCGCGCGCGCCGATGCCACCGGCTCGGCGCGCACGCCGCACCAGGGCAATGCCAACGCGAGCGCGATCAGCATCGGGACGATGCGGCCGTTCTGGCCGGTACGCGGTTGCGGCACGGTGCCCGCGGTGAGGGGCATTGCGCGAATTTCCTTGGCGTGGGGCTGCGGCCGGGGGGCGCCGGACGCGGTCGCGTGCGCGAGCTTACACCAGCCGGGTTCCGGACGAGGCCCGGCGCCTGCGGCTATAATCGCCGGTTGTCCCGAGCCGCGGCTGCCGCATGCCTCCACGCAATCCGAAAGTCGGTTTCGTCAGCCTCGGCTGCCCCAAGGCGCTGGTCGATTCCGAACGCATCCTGACCCAGCTGCGCGTCGAGGGTTACGACATCGTGCCGAGCCAGTCCGCGGCCGACGTGGTGGTGGTCAATACCTGCGGCTTCATCGACGCGGCCGTCGCCGAATCACTGGATGCGATCGGCGAAGCGCTCGAGGAGAACGGCAAGGTGATCGTCACCGGCTGCCTCGGCAAGCGCGCCGAGCTGATCCGCGAGACGCATCCCGACGTGTTGTCGATCTCGGGCCCGCAGGACTATGCGAGCGTGATGTCGGCCGTGCATGCGGCGCTGCCGCCGCGGCACGACCCGTTCATCGATCTCGTGCCGAGCGCGCGCAGGCACGGCGCGGGCGTCGTCGACGGCGTCGGCGTGAAGCTCACGCCGCGGCACTACGCGTACCTCAAGATCTCGGAAGGCTGCAATCATCGCTGCACGTTCTGCATCATCCCGTCGATGCGCGGCGACCTGGTGTCGCGACCGGTCGACGAAGTGCTCGTCGAGGCCGAGAAGCTCGTGCGCGGCGGGGTCAGGGAATTGCTGGTCGTGTCGCAGGACACCAGCGCCTACGGCGTGGACCTGCGTTACGCCGAGCGCGAATGGCGCGGCAAGGCCTGGCAGACGCGCATGCAGGGCCTGTGCGAGGGACTCGCCGAGCTCGGCGTGTGGACGCGCCTGCACTATGTCTACCCGTATCCGCATGTCGACGAGGTGATCCCTTTGATGGCGGCGGGGCGAATCCTTCCGTACCTCGACATCCCGTTCCAGCATGCGAGCCCGCGCATCCTGAAGCTGATGAAGCGGCCCGGCGCAGTCGACAAGGTGCTCGCGCGCGTGCAGGCCTGGCGCCGCGAGTGCCCGGACCTCACGATCCGCAGCACCTTCATCGTCGGCTTCCCGGGCGAGACCGAGGCCGAATTCGAGGAACTGCTCGACTTCCTGCGCGAAGCGCAGCTCGATCGCGTCGGCGCGTTCGCGTACTCGCCTGTCGACGGCGCGAAGGCGAACGCGTTGCCCGGCGCGGTGCCGGAATGGCTCAAGGAAGAGCGGCTCGAGCGATTCATGGAGGTGCAAGCGGGCATCTCGGCCGCTCGCCTCGAACGCAGGATCGGAACCCGCCAGCAGGTGCTCGTCGACGAAGTCGACGAACATGGAGCGATCGCGCGCTCGAAGGCCGACGCACCCGAGATCGACGGCATCGTGCGCATCGACGATGGCCACGGCCTGAAGCCCGGCCAGTTCGTCGAGGTCGAGATCATCCATGCGGACGACCACGACCTGATCGGCCGGATGGTGGTCCCCCGGACCGACGCGGAGCGTGCGCACTGAGGACACCGGCAGCGCGCCGTGCACGCGGCCGGCGTTCGCGTGCGGCGTCGCGGGAACTTTCGAACGCGTCTGCGGTATCTTTCGACGCGCTCCGTTCGATGGCTGCCGGGAGGGACCGGCGGCGCCGGCCCGACGGCCGCATCGCGGTGCCACTGCAGAACTGTCAGCCCACCGTGCGACGCCGGGTCCACGCGGCTTCGTGCATTCAACCAGTGACTGGACGACGATGATCGAAACCCGACAACTCACCAAGCGTTACGGCGATTTCACCGCCGTCGACGGCATCAGTTTCCGGGTCGAGCCCGGGCAGGTACTCGGCTTCCTCGGCCCGAACGGCGCCGGCAAGTCGACCACGATGAAGATGATCGCGGGGTTCCTCGCGCCGACTTCGGGCGGCGCCACGGTCGCCGGCTTCGACGTCGAGACGCAGCCGATGCAAGCGCGCCGCGCGCTCGGCTACCTGCCGGAAGGCGCTCCGAGCTACGGCGAGATGAGCGTGCGCGAGTTCCTCGGTTTCGTCGCGGACGTGCGCGGCCTCGACCAGGACCTGCGCCATCGAAGGCTCGACGACGCGATTGGCCGCTTGCACCTCGAGCGCGTGCTGGAGCAGTCGATCGACACCTTGTCCAAGGGCTTCAAGCGACGCGTCGGGCTTGCCGCGGCGATCCTGCACGATCCGCAGGTGCTGGTGCTCGACGAGCCGACCGACGGCCTCGATCCGAACCAGAAGCAGGAAGTGCGCGCACTGATCAATTCGATGGCGCGCGACAAGACGATCGTGATCTCGACCCACCTGCTCGAGGAAGTGCACGCGGTCTGCACGCGCGCGATCATCATCGCGGGTGGCCGCGTGCTCGCCGATGCGACGCCGTCGGAGCTCGAGGCGCGCTCGCGCTACCACCAGGCGGTCTCGCTGACCGCGCCGGACCTGCAGCAGGCGAAGGAGGCGCTCGCGCTGGTCGCCGACGTCGCCTCGATCGAGGTCGATCCGCAGGACAACCGCATCACCGCGTTCCCGAAGCCAGGGCGCTCGATCTTCGTCGCGGTCGGCGACGCACTGAAGTCGCGCAACATCGCGGTCCGCGAGCTCGCGCTCGAAGCCGGGCGCCTGGACGAGGTGTTCCGCAGCATCACCCAGGGCGCCGGCGGCACGGAGGCACGCACATGAGCGGCACGCTGACGATCTTCAGGCGCGAGCTGCGCAGCTACTTCGCGACGCCGGTCGCGTACGTGTTCATCGTGATCTTCCTGCTGATGTCGGGCGCTTTCACGTTCTACATGGGCGATTTCTACGAGCGCGGCCAGGCCGACCTGCAGCCGTTCTTCATGTTCCATCCCTGGCTGTACCTGTTCCTGGTGCCCGCGGTCGCGATGCGCATGTGGGCCGAGGAACGCAAGAGCGGCACGATCGAACTGCTGCTGACGTTGCCGGTGACGCTGTGGCAGGCGGTATCCGGGAAGTTCCTTGCCGCCTGGGCCTTCATCGCGATTGCGCTCGCACTGACATTCCCGATGTGGCTGACCGTCAACTACCTCGGCGATCCCGACAACGGCGTGATCTTCGCGAGCTACCTCGGCTCGCTGCTGATGGCCGGTGCATTCCTCGCGATCGGCTCGTGCATCTCGGCGACGACGCGCAACCAGGTGGTCGCGTTCATCCTGACCGTGGTCGTGTGCTTCCTGCTGCTGCTCGCGGGCTTTCCGCTGGTGCTCGACGTGTTCCACGCGATTGCGCCGCAGGGCGTGGTGGACGCGATCGCCGGGCTCAGCTTCCTGACCCATTTCACCTCGATCAGCAAGGGCGTGATCGACCTGCGCGACCTCGTCTACTTCGTGTTGATGATCGGCGTCTGGCTGTACGCGACGGCGGTCGTCATCGACATGAAGAAAGCGGCGTGAGGAGGGAACCCTGATGACCATCAATCGCAAGGCCCTCTCGGGCACCGCCCTGGCCGTCCTCGCCGTGCTGTTCGTGGCGCTGCTGCTGCTCGTGGATTTCGCGTTCCGCGGCGCGCGCGTGGACCTTACCCACAACCGGCTCTACACGCTGTCCGACGGCACGCGCAACATCCTTTCGTCGATCGACGAGCCGATCAACCTGTACCTGTTCTATTCCGATCGCGCGACCCGCGACCTGCCGCAGCTGCGCACGTACTTCACGCGCGTGCGCGAGATGCTGCAGGAAATGGAATCGCGCTCGGGCGGCAAGCTGCGGCTGGAGGTGATCGATCCGCTGCCGTTCTCCGAGGACGAGGACCGCGCGACCAGCTTCGGCTTGCAGGCCGTTCCGGTATCGGCCGCGGGGGACAAGGTGTTCTTCGGCCTCGCCGGCACCAATTCGACCGACGGGCAGGCCGCCATTCCGTTCCTGCAGCCGGACAAGGAAGCGTTCCTCGAGTACGACGTCGCCAAGCTGATCCACGAGCTCGAGTCGCCCGAGAAGCCGGTGGTCGGATTGCTGTCGGGCCTGCCGATCAGCGCGGGGTTCGACCCGCAGACGCGGCAGATGCGCCAGCCGTGGGCAGTCGAGCAGCAATGGTCGCAATTGTTCGAGATGCGAACGCTCGATGCGACGACGCTGAAGGAGATCGACAAGGCGATCGACGTGCTCGTGGTCGTGCATCCGAAGCAGCTCACCGACGACGCGCAGTACGCGATCGACCAGTTCGTGCTGCGCGGCGGCCATCTGCTCGCGTTCGTCGACCCGAACGCCGAGTTCGACGACAGCGGGGCCGACCCGCAGAATCCGATGGCCGCGATGATGGCGGACAAGTCATCGGACCTTGCGAAGCTGCTGAAGGCCTGGGGCGTCGAGTACGACCCGCAGCGCGTCGTGCTCGACCGCGCACGCGCGGTGGCAGTCAGTGTCGCCGAAGGCGCGCCGCCGGTTCGCCATCCAGGCATCCTCGGATTGACCGCGGCCGAGCTCAACCATGACGACGTGGTCACCTCGAACCTCGACAGCGTGAACCTCGCGTCGACGGGCTTCTTCGAACTCTCGGGCGAGGCCAAGGACGTGCGGCTGGATCCGTTGATCCAGACCAGCTCCGATGCGATGGCGGTGCCGGCAGAGCGTCTGAAGATGCTGCCCGACCCGTCCGCGTTGCTGGCCGGCTACCAGCCGTCGGGCACGCCCTACGTGGTGGCAGCGCGGCTGTCCGGAAAGCTTCGCAGCGCGTTCCCCGAGCGCAAGGACGCCGGCAGCCTGGCCGAATCCAGCGGCGAGAGCCAGGTCGTGCTGGTCGCCGACACCGACATCCTCAGCGATCGCCTGTGGGTGCAGATCCGGCCGTTCTTCGGCCAGCAGATCATGAACGCGTTCGCCGACAATGGCGACTTCGCGGTCAACGCGCTCGACAACATGGCCGGTTCCGGCGACCTGATCTCGGTGCGCGGACGTGCCACCTCGCAGCGGCCGTTCTCGACCGTCGAGGCATTGCGCCGCGGCGCCGACGAGCGCTTCCGCGCGAAGGAGCGCGAGTTGCAGCAGGAGCTGTCGGAAACCGAGCGCAAGCTGACCGAACTGCAGAGCGAGAAAAGCGGGGACCAGGCGCAGCTCCTCTCGCCCGAGCAGAAGGCCGAGCTCGACAAGTTCGTCGAACGCAAGCTCGAGATCCGCAAGGAACTGCGCCAGGTGCGGCGCCAGCTCGACGCCGAGATCGAATCGCTCGGCACGCGCCTCAAGATCGTCAACATCGTGCTGATGCCGCTGCTCGTCACGCTCGCCGCGCTCGCGTTCGCGTGGTGGCGCAACCAGCGTCGTCGCCAGGCCCGGGGAGCACGCGCATGACTCGCAACACGCTGATCGGACTCGCCGCTGCGGCGGCCATCGCGCTGGTCGTCGCGGCCATGCTGCAGTTCTCGCGGCAACCGCGCAGCAGCACCGACGAGGGCGGGACGAGCGAGGCGCTGGCGCCGGCGCTGGCGGGGCACGTCAACGACGTCGACAAGCTCGTCGTGACCGGCGCTGGCGGCAAGGTGCTCGCCACGCTCGTGCGCGGCGCGGATGGCTGGAGCCTGCAGGAGAAAGGTGGCTACGCGGTCGACACCGGCAGGCTGCGCGCATCTCTGCTCATGCTTGCGGATGCGAAGTGGCCCGAACCCAAGTCCGCGGAGGTGTCGCGGCATGCCGCGCTCGGCGTCGAAGACGTCGCGTCGGCGGACGCGAAGGGCGTTCTGGTGGAACTCGGCGGGCTCGCGCAGCCATTCCGGCTGATCGTCGGCGAAAGCAGCACGCGCGGCGGCAACACCTTCGTGCGCTACGCGGACGAGGCGCAGAGCTGGCTCGTGTCGGGCTTGCTCGCGCCCGAAAAGACCGCCGCCGAGTGGCTCGCGCGCGACCTCGTCGACATCGACGCCGCGCGCATCGCGGAGGTCGAGCTGACGGCGGCCGATGGCGGATCGGTCAAGGTGTCCAAGGCGGCCGAAGACGACGCGGATTTCACGCTCGCCGGCATCCCGAAGGGGCGCGAGACCGCATCCGCTTACACGATCAACAGCCTCGCAGGCGCGCTCGATGGCGTGCGCTTCGACGACGTCGTGCCGGCCGGCGAATCGCCAGCGCCGGCATCCGCACGCAAGGCACGCTACGCGACCTTCGACGGCCTCGTCGTCGATGTCGTCGCGTGGGAGGCGGACGGCAAGCACTACGCGCGTTACGTCGCTGCGCTCGATGAGTCGCGCGCGGCCTCGCACGCCGAATCCGCGACTGCCGCGGCCGCGACGCCGAAGGCGCCCGCAGAAGGCACCGGGGCGGACGCGAAGCAAGGCGACGCGCAGGTGGAGGCGGCGGCCGGAACGGCCTCCGAGTCAGCGCCTGCGAACGACGCGCAGGCTCGCCTCGCAGGCCTGCGGGACGAAGTCGCCGCGCTGCAGCGGCGCTTCGACGGCTGGACCTTCGTGGTACCGGCGTACAAGTACGCCGCACTCGACAAGTCGCTCGAAGACCTGCTGAAGCCGGTCGAGGCCACCAAGCCCGCGGCCGGCAAGGCGGGTGCGAAGAAGTGACGGTCTCGCGCCGCGCCGCACGCGCAGCGGCGCGGCCGGCGACCGACGGAGTGTCCATGTCGCAGCGTTTCGCAGGTGGGTGCGTGGCCGTCGCCGCGATCGCTGGCGCCAGCGCGGTCGTGCTCGGCGCGTTCGGCTCCCACGGCTTGCGCGACGTGCTCGACGAAGCCGCGCGCGCGCGGTGGCGAACCGCGGTCGACTACCATGCCTGGCACGCGCTCGTGCTGCTCGCCACGGGCGTGCTCGCGCGCACGCGCGCCACGCTGCCGTTGCGTGCGGCGGCCGTCGCGTTCGCGCTCGGCATCCTCGTGTTCAGCGGCAGCCTGTATGCACTCGCACTCGGTGCGCCGCGTGCGCTCGGAACGATGGCGCCGCTCGGCGGCCTGGCTTTCGTCGCCGGCTGGGTCGCGCTCGCCGTCGAAGGCTGGCGCATGGCGCGCGCGCATCGGGAGCCCCGGCCGTAGGACCACCGAAGCGCGATCGAACGACGACTCGAAGCGGCATGTCGCAGCGACTCCACAATCGATCGGTCGCGGAGATGCCGCTCTTCCGGAAATACCGCCTTTGTCGCCTGCTCGCGCGGTGGCGGCGCAGGCCATCCGGGCGCAGCAGGTGGCGTCAGCGACTTCGCCAGCACCAGTGCCAGGGTTCGTAGGCGATTCGGTGGCGGTTGTCACGCGGGTAGGACAGATGGAACCGGAAGCGTGCCGCGTCGCGCATGAGCCACGCGAAAGCGGGGGAGTCCTCGAATTCCTGTTCGAGCGCGGCGTATCCCGGCGTCGTGAGGTCGAGTGCGCGCCCGCTGTGGTGTTCGCTGTATCCCGGCGCTGCGCTCACCGCGAGGATCTGCGCGATCGACTCGCCGCGCTCGCGCTTGCGTCGCAGGATGCCGAGCTGGTAATTGGCCGAGCGGAACGCGGATACGACCTCGAGCACGACGCCGTCTTCGAGCGCACGCGCGCGCATGCGCAGGAACGCGCGTGCGGCGCGTGGCTCCAGCCATTGCATCCGCCCGTGGATATCGGTACCGATCGACGCGAGCGCACGCGGTTCGCGCTGCAGTCGCAGTGCGCGCGTGCGACCGTAGTCGCGCGGCACGCCGAGCGCGTGCGCGGCCTGCAGCGCGAGTGCGCGTTGCGCCGCATCGCAACGCGCCGGAGCGTGCGCGTCTGCGCCCGGACCGCGTCGCGCGTCATTCACGGCGTCGAGAGTTGCAGCGGCTTGACGTAGAAGCCCGCGATGCGCCCGTCGCTGCCGCACGAAGTCTGCGCGTAGAGGTTGGCCTTCTCGAACACCAGCGGGATCGTGACGACGACATAGCCTTCGTGCTTGCCCGGGTGTGACTGGCCGCGCGCAGTCAGCGCACCGAACTGGTCGAGCGAACGCCAGGCATCGCGGAACTGCGCAACCGTGAGCGCCGAGTGCATCTTTGCATCGAAGTCGCGCGTCGCCTTGTCGAAGTCGCCGGCCTGGGCCGCGTCGAGCAATGCGCCCGCGCGAGCGACGCAGGCGTCGACCTGGCGCTTCTCGGCAGAGCGGCCGGTGTCGGCATCGCCATCGGCGTCGGCCCGGGAGGGCGCAGGCGCGGCGGACTCGGCTTGCGCCTCGCCCTCTGCGGTCGGGACCGGCGCCGCGTCCGTGGTCGACATCGGCGCGATCGCGGCGGGTGGCTCCGTGTCGGTCGCCGGCGTGGCCACCTGCGCAGCCGCTGCGCCGTCGGTGTCGGAAGTCTTGACGTCCTTCGCGCGCGCGAGCGCATCGACGTCGATCTCCTCGGCGGGGCCCTGTTGCGCGTCCTGCGCCATCGCGGCGAGCGGGAAGCAGGCGAGCAGCGCAGACAAGGCGAGGCGGGTGATGGGCATGGATCGGTCTCCGTTGCCGAAACGTGGCCCGCGCACGCTAGCACGCGTGGGCGGCTCCGCGCTGAACTGCGCGCCGCTCAGTCCTGGTCGCCGGGCGCCTGCGCGGCGTCGTCACGCAGGCGCCCGCGCTCGCGCAGGGCCTGGCGCAATACGTATTCGATCTGCGCATTGAGCGAACGCAGTTCGTCCTCGGACCAGCGCTGCATCGCCTCCAGCACGGGCGCGCTGATCCGCAGCGGGTAGGCCTTGCGCTCGGCCACGGTCTCAGCCGGTGTAGAGCGTGCCGGTGTTGACGACCGGCTGCGTGCCGCGCTCGCCGCACAGCACGACCAGCAGGTTGCTGACCATCGCGGCTCGCCGTTCGTTGTCGAGGTCGACCACGCCGCGCTTGCCGAGCTCGGCGAGCGCCATCTCGACCATGCTGACTGCGCCTTCGACGATCCTCTCGCGTGCGGCCACGATCGCCCCGGCCTGCTGCCGCTGCAGCATCGCCTGCGCGATTTCCTGCGCGTAGGCGAGGTGGCTGATGCGCGCCTCGATCACCTTGACGCCGGCCTGGCCGAGCCGCTGCTGGATTTCGTTGCGAAGGTGCGCGTTGACCTCTTCGCCATGGCTGCGCAACGACGCTTCCTTCGGATCGTGCGCGTCGTAGGGGTAGCTCTGCACCATCTGGCGCAACGCCGCCTCGGACTGGATCTGCACGAAGTTCTCGTAATCGTCGACGCAGAACATCGCCTCTGCGGTATCGACGACCTGCCAGACCACCACGGCCGCGACGTCGACCGGATTGCCGTCCGCATCATTGACCTTGAGCTTGCCCGATTCGAAGTTGCGCACGCGCAGCGAGATGCCGTGCTTGGTGAAGAACGGATTGGTCCAGTGCAGGCCTTCGTCGCGCACCGTGCCGGTGTAGCGGCCGAACAGCTGCAGCACCTTGCCCTGGTTGGGCTGCACCTGGAAGAAGCCCTTGTTGACGAACATCAGCAGCGCGACCGCCAGCGCGAACGGGAACAACACGAACGGATGCGGCGCGGCCTGCGCCTGCACGGTCGTCAGGATGGCGTAGCCGAGCAGCAACCAGGCCACGATGACGGCGAGGATCATCGGAATGCCCGGCAGCGAAAATCCGTTGCGTTCGTTCATGGTGCACCTCCTCCGGTAGTCCGGAGGAGGATATCAAAGTGATATCAACGTGCCTAGTCGTGCGCCGGCGGGATTTCCGAGGGCCGTGGCCGCGGTGGCAGCATCCGCCGCAGCGTGTCGTCGCGCAGCAGGTAGTGATGCGCGAGCCCGGCGGCCGCGTGCGCGATCGCCAGCCACATGAGGACGTCGCCTGCGGTTTCATGCCAGTCCTCGAAGTCGTCCGACAGCGCCTCGTCGGCGCGCACGAGTCCCTGCAGCGGCCACCCGAGGAAGTCCCAGTCCTTGCCCGAAGTCGCCATCATCGCGATCCCGAGCAGCGGCACGGCGAGCAGCAGCAGGTACAGCACCGCGTGCACGAGCCGTGCGACCCGGTCCTGCCAGGCGGCCGGAGGCGGCGTGATCGGTGGAATCGCAGCACGCCATCTCACCAGCAGGCGCGGCAGCATGAGCAGCAGCACCGCGATGCCGAACTGCATGTGGCCCCACTTGATGCCTTCGCGCAGCGCGGAGCCGCGTTCGAACCATCCGCGCGTTTCGATCAGGACCAGTGCGAGCGTGACGGCGAGCGCGATCAGCCAGTGCAACCGCCGTGCCCAAGGGGTGTAGTGCGACGTACCCATGGCGACCTCCGAGTTGGCTCGGTCCATTGGATGCCCATCCACCCGCGGACGTCCTGCGGCAGGTTGACGCGGAACGGCGCGACGACTCAGGGCACGGTGCGCGCGGGCACGCTGTCCGAGCGCTCGATGCGGATCCGGCCGAGCATGTCGAGCCCGGCGTAGAAGTGCCAGGGATCGCCATCGCCGGTCGCGAGCGCGATATGCGCCGAATCGAAACCGCCCAGTGCGGCGTCGTAGCCGCGCCAGCGGCCGTCGACCCAGGCCTGGATCCACGCATGCGGCACGAAAACGTCGCCCTTGCCGCCGAAGCCCGGCGCGTAGGCGAGTCCGTCGACGACGCGCGTCGGGATTCCACTCGCGCGCCCGAGCGCGGCCAGCAGCACCGCGTGTTCGGTGCAGTCACCCTCGGGCGTGCGCACGACCTCGAGCGCGGAGGCGTAACCGACGTCGAGGCTCTTGATGCGGATGTAGTCGCGCACGAACGCTTCCAGCCGCTGCATGCGCTCGCGCGGCGTCGTGGCGCCGTCGGTGGCGCGCGCCGCGAGCGCGATCACCTCGGGCTCGGTGCTCTGCAGCCAGTCGTTGGCGGCTCGGTCGGCCGCGACCGGTGGCGGCTGGTGGCCCGCCCCGGCCTGGTCGTGGATCGTCACGATCCAGTGGTCGCCCTCGCGCCGCACCTGCTGCTCGTCGGTGGTCGGGAGCGAGAGCGCGCCGCCGTTGCGCGCCGACAACGTGTGCCGCATCACGCCCGAGCGTTCCTGCTCCGAGAGCGCGCGCGGTGCGCGCGCGAGCGTGCGTTCGAACACGTCGGTGCCCTGGTTCGGCGCGGTCGCGCAGGCGCGGTCGCAAGCGAGCAGCACGAGGTCGACGCCCATCAGCGGCATCGTCATCTTGTGCACCGCCTGCTCCGCGTCGATCCAGACGCGGCTCGTCATCGAGGCACCCGGGAATGCGATCACCTGTTCGACCGGTACCAGCATGCGCGCGCCGCCGGGCAGTTCCAGGCGCTCGGCGGCGCCGACGGTGCCATCCACGCGCACGCTCGTGAGCGTCGAGGGCTGGAACGTCAGCAAGGAATGGCGCGACCCGGCCGCGAGTCCCGCGCGCGCGATCGCGAGGCGCTGGCCTTCGGCGAGCAGCGCTCCGCGTGGCCACTCGATGGTGCGTTGCTGGCTGCCGCCGGCGCCGCTGGTCGTGACCTCGACGTGGTCGCCATCGACGCGGCCTTCGGTCACCGTTTCATGGTCCGACAGGCGGGTCGCGTTGCGGAACGAAATCGGCGCACCCGAGCGCGTCTCGACCGATGACTCGGTGCTGCCGAGTGCAATGCGCGTGCCGACGCGGTCGAGCACGAGTTCGAGCGACTGCGTCGTCGTGACGGTTTCGCCGCGTTCCTCGCGCGTGGTCTCGAAGCTGCCGATCTTGCGTCCGTCGAGCAGCACGGTGAACCACTGCTGCGCGGGCGGAGCCGCATTGGCGGTACCGGCGGCAATGAGGGAAGCGACGAGCGCGAGGCAACGAACGATCAGGGCCATCGGAAGCTCCAGGACACAATGCCGCATTGTGCCTCGAAAGGCGTTCGACACCGAGCATCCCGAGCATGCGGAGGAAGCAGAGATCACCCGTGCAGGCATGTCCCGGCGTGCTGCGTGTGTCAAGTTCCAGTGACGTCGCACGGCGTCCGGAAGTCCGGGAGTCCGCATCGCGCTGGTCGCAGCATCGGCTTCGACGCCATCGGCATCGTCAACGTCGGCCTCGTCCACGTCGGCCTCGTCTACAATCGCGCTCCCATTCCCGAGGTCGCGCGCATGCACGCATTCGGCACTCCGCTCACCGACGGCGCGCTGCGCGTGATGCTGCTCGGCAGCGGTGAACTCGGCAAGGAAGTCGCGATCGAGCTGCAGCGGTTCGCGGTCGAGGTGATCGCGGTCGACCGTTACGCCAACGCGCCCGCGATGCAGGTCGCGCACCGCTCGCACGTCGTCGACATGCTGGACGGCGCCGCGTTGCGAGCGGTGATCGCGCGTGAACGGCCGCATCTGGTGGTACCGGAGATCGAAGCCATCCATACGCCGACGCTGGTGGAACTCGAGCGCGAGGGCGTCGTGGTCGTGCCCACCGCGCGCGCGACCTGGCTCACGATGGACCGCGAAGGCATCCGCCGGCTCGCGGCCGAGGAACTCGGCCTGCCGACTTCGCCGTACCGCTTCGTCGACACGCGCGAGCAATACCTCGACGCGATCGCGGCGATCGGCCTGCCGTGCGTCGTCAAGCCCGTGATGAGCAGCTCGGGCAAGGGGCAGAGCACGCTGCGCTCGCGCGCGGACCTCGACGCCGCGTGGGACTACGCGCAGTCGGGCGGTCGGGCGGGCAAGGGCCGCTGCATCGTCGAGAGCTTCGTCGACTTCGATTTCGAGATCACGCAGCTGACGGTGCGACACGCCGCGGGTACCGCGTTCTGCGAGCCGATCGGTCATCGACAGGAACATGGCGACTACCGCGAGTCGTGGCAACCGCAGCCGATGAGCGCGGCGGCGCTGTCGGAAGCGCGGCGCCAGGCCGAGGCGATCACAGCGGCACTCGGCGGCCGTGGCGTGTTCGGCGTGGAGTTCTTCGTCAAGGGCGACGAGGTGATCTTTTCCGAGGTCAGTCCACGTCCGCACGATACCGGCCTCGTCACGCTGGTGTCGCAGGACCTGTCGGAGTTCGCGCTGCACGCGCGCGCGATCCTCGGTCTTCCGATCCCGGCGATCCGCCAGCTCGGACCCTCCGCGTCCTGCGCGGTGCTCGCAAGCGGCAATGGCGACTGCCCGCGCTACCGTGGCGTCGCGGGCGCGCTGGCCGAGCCCGACACCGCGCTGCGGCTGTTCGGCAAGCCGTCCGTGCGCGGACAGCGGCGGATGGCGGTCACGCTTGCGCGCGACGTCGGCATCGAGGCCGCGATCGCGAAGGCGGTGCGCGCGGCCGCGTGCCTGGCCATCGATCCCTGAGGTCGATGCGCGTCGACTGCGCTCAAGGTCCGTCGAATCCGTCGGCGAACACCGAATCGGGGCGCTCGTAGGCACCGATGTCGACCGCGGATCCGATGATGCGCGGGGCGCCGTCGAGGTCCCCCGTGA